>NVTR01000048.1 GCA_002732955.1 Marinosulfonomonas sp. | reverse complement strand
GGCACCTGCCAGAAAATCACCCCGCTTCGCCTCGATCACCCATGCGGTGGTTTCGAGCGTCACAAATTTCTTTGATCCGGCGCGCAACCTGACCACGCGTGAAATGGTTGCAATGGCCGAAGCTGGCAACATCAACAACCAGCTTGCCTTCAAAATCGGCTACGGCGTTTAGCACCCTGCAATGGGGTCAGGAAACCAGTTCCACCCGGAACTCATATTCGGTTCGCATCGGTTTCCCTGCCACCAGTGAAATTGCAGTTGCAACGCCGTTGCGGGCAATCGGATTACCCGGCCACGCGCCAATATCCGCGCCCAGATCAAACGCACCGCACAAGGGTTCGATCCCGASCCCCTNNAAYYKSSCSMGCMMYGKKTMWYSKSRMMSYYYYMYGWYRGWTMYSMWSARYWKRRCMSWTRGRWWRRMYRWMKRKKMMYAKWGMAWAWKSRMCTGATAGCCWGCCGCGTGATTGATCAGYGTCAGTGGYCCCCGCSCKCCGCAWAGCTGYACRATTTCYTCGGTGGCAAAAGGCAATGGCAGCCGGTTCAGGCCAAGGGTGCCATCCTTTGCCSGGATCATATTRAGCGCGCTGAATTGCGCGTCCGGCACCAGTTGCGAAACGCCGGGTTCKGTKTCCAGCGRCAGCACCCGGCCAAATTCAAAATCAGCCCTGATTTCAGTTTGCCCTGTTTCTTCCGACAGSGCRAAACASGGGTGCARRGCGATTGGYAGCGTCACATCGCGTCGCGCTTCAATCAGCAACTGACACCGCAGCRYTGGTTGGCCAGGCACGCCCGAAACCACRCGCTCCARCCGCTTGATCGGATGGCCGTCAGGGTAATCAATGCCAAGGCGCACCGAATGGGGCGAACGCCCAAGCACCTGCCAATCAGTGTTTGCCGAGTAGCCGTGAAATTCCGGGTCAATCGCCAAAGGTGAGGAACCGCGCCAACCATCGGGTAAATTGGCCGGTGCGGCGGGCGCTCCAAAGGGAACACAGGGCCATTCCCCGCGAGTTCTTTTCAGTATTCCGGGCAAGGCCCCATGCTCGGGCCCGGTATCATCGCCCCAGGGCATCACGGCAAAGGGCTGCACCTCGCGCCCATCCAGTTTGAAATGCACCGGGCCCAGCATTGCGGCCAGTGTCTGGACCTCAGCACGTCCATGATCCCATTCAAGTTCAATGATTTCCATCGCCGCCCCGGTGTTTYACAGSGCMAGAATACAGCCTTTGACGACATGTTGACAGTTTTCAAARCACCAATAGGCGGCCAGAATTTGGCCGTTGTTCARTWGCAACAAAGACGGTTGTCCGAATTTCAGACTGCCAAACTGTTTGCGGATATCACTGGTGTCAGTGCCCATGTCAGAACCTCTGAACAGGTCCAGCTCACCCCTGATATCAAAGCTGCCACCCGCCACATTCACCCGCCGCACCACCAAGCCGACAGGGGTTTCACGATGCGCATGGATGGTCAGAATGTCGTTGCCGCCCAACCCGATCAGGTTTGAAGCCTGCGCCAGAACCCCGGTATCAACCGCCGGTGCAAAACTGGCGCCGCCGYCGTCGGAAAACACGATGTGGTTTGGCAGGTTTTGTTTGTTTTTATTGTCATAGGCCCAAAAAAGCACCGCRATMCGCCCCGGYTCMAATTCACATARCCTGCATTCCCATGACGAAATCCCGCYATCCGGTGCGCGGAAAAACTCYGACAGTTTGRCCCAGGTTTGCCCRCCGTCATCACTATGAATTATCCAGCCGSAATGCCCGTCCTCACCSAGRTGAAACRGTGTCGTTGCCGCCARWATTCGCCCCGACGCCAGTTGGATACAGGGCCCKGACATYTCCAGCGGRGCAYCSAGATCAAWGGGYYYRAATGGCYCCCAWGTCTGYCCTTCGTTGCGCGAAACRCTTGCAAAATTCACCAGCGGCAACACTTCAAACGTGTCYGGRTCCACGACTGGTATCAGCGGATCGGTGTGGACGAAACCATAGCCCGTAGCAAGTACGCTGCCATCCGCCAAAAGAACCGGCTTGACGCTTTCAGAGATTTCTTTGGGACCGGTCTGGTGCGCATTCAGACGGGCGGGCGCGCTCCAGCTCTGTCCCAAATCGTGGCTTTTGCTAAAAACCGCCCTTTTGTCKGCGGCRTCAAATGCCTGACCGATGGAAAACACTGCCAGCAGGTCATCGTTTGGAAATTGCACGACCCCCGGAAACATCGCCTGTCGRCTGACCAACAGCGGGTCCGGGTTCTGGTAGATTGTGAATTCGCGTAGAATTTTCATCCGATGCTCCTGCCTTCAGGCAAATGGTTTTGACCAGCGCCGATACTGCCCCGGCGACGTGCCGCGGGACTTGCGAAACGCGGTGCTGAGTGTTTCAGGGTGACCATAGCCGACCAACCGGGCAATATCAGCCAGGGAATAACCGGTTGTGGCCAGCAGTTCCTCGGTCTTTTGCAGGCGCAATTCGCGCAGGTGTTGMCCGGCCGGGGTTTTACAAACATGACGGTGGCGGGCGCGGAACCCGCTTTCGGACATGCCCGAAATTCCTGCCACATCGCTGAGAGTGCGCATTTTTCCAAGGTTTGCCGCCGCCATTTCCCACGCGTTGGCAAGCCAGTCATTGGACGGCGGTTCATTTTCCCGGCGCGGTTCTTTGGGTGTTTCAAAACCGTCTAGAATACAGTGCAACAATCGCTGGCGGCGGGGCCGATCCGCCACCTGCCCGGCCCCGGCCAGATACATTGACAGCCGGATCAGGTGCTGCAAATGCAGGCTTTCCCCGCTTTTGGGCAGCATAAAACCCTGTTTGGGTGGTTTCTGTTGAATAGTTTCAGAATGGCGGAAATGGCAAATCGATGCTGTTGCAAAGACGCCTTTTGCGCCACCGCAAAACAATGTACCCGGCAGGATCAGTATTCCCGCAGGTGCGGCCAGCTCTACCGATGTTTTCATATCCGGAAACCGAAGGCTCACAAGCCCTTCATGAAGCCACAGAATGTCGTGGAAATCCCACGAAACCGGGCCAATGGGCATCCGCTTGTCAAAGCGACCAAAGCGATGACTGAGGAGCACAAGTTTGTCAGCGGAAAAGTCTGTTTTCATAGAATACTTACCATGTTGATCCCGTATTTTATCGGTTATCCAAGGTTTTTCTCGATCATCCTACGTGACCTATGGCGCAAAACAAACTTTAATCCTGCCGATCAACCATCACKCAGGATAACGCCATGGGACACRCARSCRGCACMATCRATYTGAMRACAGCAAAACAGGATTTCGACCGGGACGGCTATATTGCGGTGCGCCCGCTGTTTGACGCCAAGAAAGTGGCCGAGATCAGCCGCGAAACTGATCGCTACATCGCCGACTGCGTCAACAAAATGCCCCATGAAGAAGTGTATTTTGAAGACAAAAATGACCGTTCAACACTGAAGCAAATGCAAAATATGTTCAAATATGACGCCTATTTCCGCGACCTGATCGAAAACGATGTGATCCGGGAACTGGCCGCCACGGTGCTTGGCGAAGAGGTGGACGTGGTCAATCTGCAATATTTCAACAAACCGGCCGGGATCGGCAAACCGACGCCACCCCATCAGGATGGGTATTACTTCATGCTGGATCCGCCAAAGGCGGTCACCGGCTGGCTGGCGCTGGAACCGGTGGATGATGAAAACGGCTGYATTCATTATGTGCGCGGCTCACACAAGGTGGACGGTTTTCGCCCCCATGGCCRSTCCRAYGTGCTGGGGTTTTCCCAGGGTATYACCGATTTTGGCACGCCCGATGATCACGCCGGGACGGTGGCCTTTCCGGGGGAGGCCGGCACGTTCCTGTTGCACGATTCCAAAACCGTGCATTGGGCCGGGGCCAACAGATCAAAAACCCGTTCGCGTCGCGCCCTGGGTTTCATCTACTTTGCCAAAAGCGCGAAGGTCGATGAGAAAGCAAAGGCGGCATATAGCGCCAAGCTGGAAGCCGATCTGAAGGCGAAGGGRGAACTCTGAAACGCCCCGGAGCGCTCAYTTCARCGATATCTGCTTACCCCTTAATTTGCGATAGGGAAGCCGTTTCAGGTTGCTGGTGCAAAGCCCCGGACTATCAACATAGTAGCTGGCCCCGGCAATCGGATCATAGGCCGATTTGTGCGACACCGCAGCTTTGATGAGCACCAGATCGGCATCTTCGGGGCGAATGCCCTGGGAATGSARCTGGCCCAGATCCATCGGCGGCGTCTTGCGGCTGGTCAGCARTATCTGYGCCTGATCATTGGCRATGACMGCGCARTYSCCCATGTCGATGCGGGTRCCCATCATCGACGCAAGGTGGGATGTCTTGTTCTCCAGTTCAAAACAGCCGTCGCTCAGGTGGCTGACCACGCCGCTTATATTTATCGGTGCGCCGTGGTGGGTGTCGGTCTTAGCGCCGATTAACAGATCAACCGGCCCGCCCTGCCCGGCGCTTTGGCAGATTGCCACCGCTTCCGGGTCGTTTAGTATCGCGACGATGTTTTTGCGCCCCGACGCCAGCAAAGGCGYAAGGGTGCCGGTGCCGTCACCGGGGGTTCCGCCACCAATATTATCCGCCGGCTCGATCAACAAAATCGGCCCGTTCGGTCGCGGCGCATTGTCAATTTCTTGCAAGACAGTTTCCAGCGATGCCTCTGCGGGAAAAGCCTGATCCAGATGCGTTTCCAAGACGGCAAGCAACTGCTCCAGATAGGTCCGCGCAACCGCCACGTCGCCCCGCGTGCAGCAATTCAGGCTGAACCCGCAATCGGCAATATCTGCATAAGCGTAGCCGCCCATCACGTTGATATTGATGATATCCGGGTCCTTTGTTTCAATTTCGCGCGYCCGGACCAGCACGCTTTTCATCGGATCRGCKGCCGTACCAAGCCCGGTTGGCGGGATCACATACTTTGTGGCCAGATGCACTTGCCTGACCGCCCGGTTTTGCAACAAATTTCCAAGCAAGGATGCCGCATATTCCGCCGCCTCCCGTGCATCGTCATGGGGGTTCATGCGATAGGAAWACAGGCAGGTGCTGAAAACGATCATGTCCTCGGAAACATTGGCATGCAGGTCGATCACCGCGACCACCGGGATGTCGATATTCCGGGCGGTCAGGAACTGATGGATATCACGCAGGAAAACGCCTTCCACGTCATCATCGACTTCGCTGACCATGGCCCCGTGGAGAACCAGAAAKATCCCGTCAATTTYCCGGCAGTGCTGTTCCARCCGCTTGAAGAAATGGWGCTTGAAATGCGCTATTGCCGCATCTTCAACAATGCCGGACGGCATGGCCGCCATTTGAATGGTCGGAATGATGCGCCATCCCTGCCCTTTGGCGTAGCTCAGAAATCCATCCGTAGGCGAGCCGTTGCCCAGATTGTTTTCGACAACCTGTGCGTCGACATTCAGCCCGCCTTGGCGAAACTGCTTAAGCCCGGTTTTTTGCTGCAGGAACGTGTGCGTCTCGTGGTACAGCCCGGCTAATAAAATGGATATGGTCATCCAAAAATCTCTGAAGTTCTGGCATGGTCCCGGGGGTGCTGATTTTGTTTCTGTCTTCCAATTACGAACATACTAAGTTGTCAAAGCCCCTATGAACGCGCCCCGTAAGCCAAGTGCAGCATGTTCCAGTCGCGGCCGAAACAGCGCCGGTTCATTCTTTAGAAAACCGTCAACCAGCGCAAGATACCCCGGGGCCAGCCCGATGCTGCCGCCCAGCAGAACAATATCAAGATCAAGCATCGCYTTCAGATTGGCACAAAGTTCGGCAACCGCATTGGCCGAAGTGTGWATGATATCCCTGGCCCAGATGTCGCCGTTTAGATGGGCATGAAAAACCGCCTTTGCATCAATACCCGGATGCCCTGCCGCGGTCGCGGCGCGGGCGATGGCGGCACCAGATGCAATGCTTTCCACGGTTTTCTGCCGCCCACTTCCACACYGGCCTGTTGCCAGACGTGAGGTGGTAAAACCCACATGACCGGCCAATCCGCTGCCAGACATAAGTGGTTTTCCGTCARRCACAAAACCACCCCCRACACCTGTTGAAACGGTCACGAACCCAACCCGATCAAATCCGCGCCCGGCTCCGGCAAGATGCTCTCCGATAGCGGTTGATATCGCGTCATTCAGCACCCTGACGTTGCGATTGTACCTGGCGGACAGGGTATCCGCCAACGCAAGAGACTGAAATTGTGCAAGTGTCGCCCTATTGACCGGGTGCCACACCCCGGCACCGGTTACCCGCCCGGCAACGGCCACACCGATTGCATCGCTTTTCCGAACGTCCAGCTGATCCAGAAGACCGGTGATCGCGCGAACCTGRCTTGGTGCATCCGCATYGCCRTCGGTTTTGGCGGCAACCTGTTTTTGAATTTYCCCGTTCATCAATCGGGCAGCTGCAATCTTGGTGCCGCCAAAATCCACGGCCAGACCGCTTGGYARTATGYCAGASGGCTCAGMCATTGCGCRCGACYGCTGCGGYRAACCAGCCGGTGATATGTTCTATCCGGGTGATGGCACTGCCGACGGTTACACAATTTGCCCCGGCCGCCATTGCCTGCCGGGCGTGGTCGGGGCTGTTCAGGCGCCCTTCGGCCATGAYGAASCCRCCCARAWYACGRAATTKGCGAACCAGATCCAGRTCCGGCCCGGCATCCTGYGCSRCAATTTCATAGGCRTARCCCGACAGGGTGGTGCCAAGAATATCCGCGCCTTYGTCYCTTGCCCTTTGCCCATYCTCGATACTGGCACAATCGGCCATTGCCAGACAWCCGGCGRCCTTGATTGCCCTGACCAATGCAGCGGTCGGAACCGGGCGYGCCCGGTCGGTRGCGTCATAGGCGATGATATCGGCGCCRGCATCTGCCAACGTAGCGACGTCTTTCAGCAACGGCGTAATCCGTACATCGAACCCGTCCAGATCCTGTTTGATRAGGCCAATKATCGGCAGGCACGTTTTTGGGCGRACTGCCTGCAAGTTTGCAATGCCCTCAATCCGCAACCCGGATGCGCCACCGGCCACCGCTGCAAGGGCCATGGCGGCGGTGATGGGYGGCGCGTCCATCGGGCCATTGTCCACCGGCTGRCAGGAAACMACCAACCCGCCGTCTAGTTTGGCAAGGACCTGATGCATGGAATTACTCCGATTAGAACGCCCGTTTCCCGGCGCTATATGGCATCAAGAAATGCAACGCCCTGAATGTTATGGTCAATCTTGAACTGCCGACATTCCGCTTTCAACGCTTCTTCTTCGGCAGRGTTGATRTAGTCGTCGAACGGTTTTCGGCAATAGCCTGCATCGGCGCCCTGCCATGCCATTCCCCGCTTGATGAAGCCGAGCATGTTGCGCTTCAATGCGAAACTGATGATTGCATTGGCGGTTTCCTGATGCTGTTTGGCCTGTTTCAGATCCCCGGCATCGATTGCTTTTTTCATAGCCTGATAGACTTCCGGGATAAARTTATAGAATGATCCGATAATTCCGTCCGCGCCAAAACTCAGCCCGGAAAGGGCCATTTCATCAGCGCCGGAATAGACAACAAAATCTTTCCCGATCTCTTGCTTGATCCACATGATTTCAGCATGGGAGGTCGCSGTGTATTTGATGCCATCAACCCCGTTGATTCCGGCCAGCCGCTCAATCAGGTCAAACCCCATCARACCRGCCAGVGGCAGGTTGTAGGCGATCATCGGCAGGTCGGTTGATGCGGTCAGATCTGCGTAGAAATTGTAAATCTGGTCCGGAGTGAATTTCCAGTAAAACGGAGGGACAGACGACAGCGCATCGACCCCGCTTTCCTGCGCATGCTGTGCAAGCTCGATCGACAGCTTTGTGCCAATCGCGCCTACATGGGCAATCACCGGAATGGCGCCGGACACCTCATCGACGATCACCTCCAGAACATGTTTGCGTTCGGCCTGTGACATCAAAAAGGTTTCGCCGGTGCTGCCGGTTATGTAAAGACCGTCCACCTTGCGATCTATAAGAAAGCGAATGCAGGCGCGCATTCTTACTTCGTCAAACTCTTCATTTTGATCAAAAGCGGTGACAAGTGCCGGAATTACCCCGGTCATTTTCAGTAGTGGATTTGCCGGCATTTCGGACTCCGTTGGATTTATTGGTATGAACTGGACAGAAACCGATATTTCGGAAATCAGACAGCTTCGGGAAGATCGATCAAATGGCACGAGACAAAGTGATCGTGCCCGTCGATCGAATAGCGTTTCAATGCAGGAACATCGGTACTGCACCGGTCAATTTTCTTGTGACAGCGGGGATGGAACGGGCAACCCGATGGTGGGTTCACCGGGCTGGGAACATCGCCTTCCAGAATGATACGGTCGGTTTTCTTGTCCAGATCTGCTACCGGAATCGCCGACAGCAGCGCCTCGGTATAGGGATGCATGGTGTCGGCATACAGATCTTCAGAGCGGCATAATTCSACGATCCGCCCAAGATACATTACGGCAATCCGGTCGGCGATATATTCGGTAACACTCAGGTCATGGGTGATGAAAATATAGGTAAGGTTTTGTTCCTCTTTCAGTTTCATCAGCAATTGCAGAACCTGCGCCTGAATTGACACATCCAGCGCGCTTACGGCCTCATCACAGACAATCAGTTCCGGTTCGATGCACAAGGCACGGGCAATGCCGATACGCTGGCGCTGGCCRCCGGAAAACTCATGCGGATAGCGGTTCATGTACTCGCGGCGCAGGTTTACCGCCTCGAGCAGATCTCCGATGATCTTGCGCCGTTCTTTCTTGGATTTAACACCATAYTTYTTYAGCGGGTCTTCCAGAGAGCCGAAAATCGTAAATGCCGGGTTCAGYGATGAATGGGGATCCTGAAACACGATCTGCAGGCGTTTGCGAAASGGCGTCATGCTTTCTTTATCAAGCTTGTTCAGGTCAGTCTCTTCGCCGTCTTTGTTGTATATTATTTCACCGGTTGTGGACCCGACAAGCTGCAAAATGGATTTTCCCAGGGTGGTTTTACCACAGCCGCTTTCGCCAACCAGCCCCAGAACCTCACCGCGATAGATGTCAATATCTATCCCGTCGACGGCCTTTACATGGGCGACAACGCGTTTGAATATGCCGCCGTGGATCGGGAAATGGGTTTTGACGTTGCGCAGCTTCAGGATGATATCTGGACTAGCTGRCATTTGTTACGAACTCCTGATATTTCCAGCACGAAACGCGGTGGCTGTCGCTGATATATGTTTCTTCAGGCATCTGCTCGCACCCATCGTCGGCATAGGCGCAACGCGGTGCAAACTGACAGCCCGGAGGCCGATCATATGGGTCGGGGGTTGAACCCGGAATGGGAGAAATATCCTGATCCTTCCCCTGACCCAATACAGGGATGGAGTTCAGCAACGCCCGCGTATATGGATGCGTGGGCCGGCGCAAAACATCATCGGCTGTGCCTGCTTCGACGATYTTGCCCATGTACATAACCGCCACATTGTCGGCCAGTTCGGCGACAACGCCCATGTCATGGGTAATCAGCATGATGGCTGTGTCATGGTCGCTTTTCAGCTTGTCCATCAGCTCAAAAATCTGCGCCTGAATGGTAACATCCAGTGCTGTCGTCGGCTCATCCGCGATCAGGATTTTCGGRTTGCAKGACATKGCCATAGCAATCATCGCCCGTTGCCGCATACCGCCGGAATACTGGTGCGGATAYTCATCCACCCGCATCTCGGGCAGGGAAATACCCATGTCACGCAGCAATTCGATGGTGCGTTCGCGAATTTGTTTCTTGTTCAGGTCCGTGTGGTACATCAGGCTTTCGCTGATCTGGAAACCAACGGTGAAWACCGGGTTCAGGGCGGTCATCGGATCCTGAAAGATCATCGCAATCTCGGACCCGCGGATCGAGCGCATTTCGGGGCCGTTTCGCTCTAATTTCTGAATATGAACATCCCCGGCATCGCTGTGATAGATAACTTCGCCGGTTTCGATCCGCGACAGCTTGGGCAGCAGTTGCATGATGGTCGATGCGGTTACGCTTTTGCCGCAACCGCTTTCGCCAACGATACAAAGTGTCTTGCCCTTTTGGATCGAAAAGGAAACACCGTTGACTGCCTTGTTACACCGCTTGTTGGTATAAAAAAACGTCCGCAGGTCGTTCACCGTCAGGGCAATATCTGTTTGTTCCGTCATTTTACTATCCCTGCTGGGTCGCGTCAGAGGCGTCACGCAGGCCGTCGCCGATGAAATTGACGCTGAGTACAAACAGCGAGATGACGATGCCGACCGGTAACCACATCCACCAGAAATTTTGCAAGACCCGGATTTCCTGAGCGACGTTCAGGATGTTACCCCAAGTCGGGATATTCAGCGGCACACCGAGACCCAGAAAACTAAGCCCGGCTTCGGCCAGAATGAACATGGCCGTGGACAGCGTGATGTTTACCATGATCGGCCCCAGAGCATTGGGCAATATATGTTTGTAAACAATGGTTGAAGTTGACAGACCAAAACTTTGCAAAGCCTGCACATATTCTTCTTCACGCAATGACAACATGCGTGCRCGCGCCATGCGGTACATGCCGCCCCAGCCGGTCAGGACGAAAATTGCAATCAGGTTGAAAAGGCTCTGGCCCACAATCGACACAAGCATCAGCACCAGAATGATCTGTGGAAAAGATATGAAGACCTCTGAAACGCGCATGGCGATGACATCGATCCAGCCGCCTTTGAACGAGGTGTAGCATCCGATCGCAACGCCGATGAAAGCCGCCATCAGGGCGCTGCCCAGTCCGATCAGAATGGAAACCCGACCACCATAGAGCAGACGGGCATACACATCGCGGCCGGTTTTATCGGTGCCCAGAAAATGTTCCCAGGATGGTGGCTTGGCAATGTTTCGCAGGTCTATTTTCAGCGGATCATAACCGGTGAACAGGGGCGCAAAAATCGACATAACCATAATGATGGTGAAAACRATTAGCCCGAACAATGCCAGCCGATTGCTCAGTAGTTTTCCCAGAGCACGGTTTTTGTTCGAACTTGAAAGCTTTTTTGCATCTTCCAGAGCCAGAAGCCTATCAAACTGGCGGTCCAAACGGGTTTTTGACATTCCTGGCTCCTTTCTCAGCTCAGCCGGACACGGGGATCAATAAGGGCGGTCAACACGTCGATGATCAGGCTCGCAATGAGCACCAGAAATACCGAGAACAGCGCGATCATCATCACCAGCGGATAATCGGCACCACGCACCGCGACGATAAATTCGTTGCCGATACCGGGCCATTGGAAAACCTGTTCAATGATCACCGAGCCACCAATCAGAACCGGCAGGCGAAAACCGATCAGCACGACGACGGGGGTCAGTGCCACACGAAAACCGTGTAGCAGATTGACCCGCCATTCCGGCATCCCCTTGGAACGCGCCGTGGTTATAAATTCGCGCGACAATACGTCAAGCATCGAGGATCGGGCATAACGCATCACACCGGCTGTCATCATCATCGAAAGCACCAGAGCCGGAAGCACAATATGGGGCACGTGGTCCCAGTAGCTGTCATAGCCTGGCAACAATCTGCCGCCGACAGGCAACCAGCCCAGCTGCAGCGCAAAAATCAAAAGTGCGAATAGTCCAAAAAGGAATTCAGGGACCGACACCCCCAACATGCCAATGACAGTCAGTGTGGTATCTGTTGCCGTCCCGCGTTTCAGCGCACTGGTTATACCAAGAACACAGCCRGTGATTGTTGAAAATATCAGGGCAATGACAGACAGTTCCAGCGTTGCCGGAAGCCGGTCAAGAAAAATTTCTGAAATAGCCACGCCGCCTGATGTTGAAAACCCGAAATTTCCTTGCACGACATTGGTTATCCAGATCCAGTATCGGGTCAGAAAAGGCTGGTTCAATCCAAGCGCTTCGCGCAATGCGTCCAGCCGCTCAGCACTCATCTGGCTGGCCATATCGGGGCTTATCATATAGGAAACCGCGTCGCCGGGCGTCAGTTCCAGACCGCCATAGACAAGRAAACTGATGACCAAGAGCATCGGGATCAGGATAAGCAATCGTCGAATGATATATGTGATCATTGTCTTCGCCCTCACGCTTTCGGTCGACGTATATGGAACCTTATTCTTGGGGCGCTGCGATACTCACCGCAACGCCCCGTTTTTTGTCAGCAGGCTCTACTTGAGAGCAAACTTGTTGACCCAGAAACCCCGTGTGTACGGAATGTCTGCTGCGATCACACGCATGGTTCCCAGGGCTTCAAGCGCTGCCACGTCCGGCACGTTCTTGGTGAACCCATAGTCCATCTTGCCAGCTGTCGCGTTCTTGATCAGGTTCGCGTCGCCATCACCGCTTGGGAAAGCAACGATTTCGTCCAGCTTGGCAACACCGCCATGATAGCCTTCAAATGGTACGTAGCGAACAAAGTCGTTCATCTGAACTTCTTCGATCTTGAACGATCCAGAACCAACCGGGTTCTGCCAGTAGGCATGCTGCTGCAGTTGCAGCGGATCAACACCGTCCAACAGGTGCTTCGGCAGGATCGCAAACTGGCTGAGAGTCAGCAAGACGTTTGGATCAAGCGTCTCAAATTGCAGGGTTATCGTGTTGCCATCAGTTGACAGGCCACTTGCGCTGTCGGCGGAACCGTCCTGATAAGCACTTGCACCCTCAATCGACATCACAGTGTTGGAAACTACACTGTTGATTGTGCCGGCTTTCATTGCCGTTTGCAGGCTCCAAACGACATCGTCWATCGTAAGGGCTGCACCGTCATGCCATGTCAGGCCATCTTTCAGCGTGACATTCACCGTCATACCGTCAGCAGAAACGTCAAAGCTTTCGGCCATGGACCCTTCGAACGACGACATGCCGCCATCCGTGACCAGCAGCCGGTCAAACACCACTTTGGACGTGATCCAGATACCCAGATTTTTCCACGGCATTTCGAAAAATTGTGCAGGCGCCGTGTTGGTATTCATGATCATTTTGCCGTTTGCATCCGGCTCGATAGTCCATTCAGTGATACCCCAGTCATAGTTAAACTGAGCGTTGCCATACCCATTCCCATTCCGGTTCAGCTTGTTGCTCTCGTAGATGAAAAGCTGCTGATAATAGAGCGGAATAGAATCCATGCTTTCGCTAAAGTACTGTTGGATTGCCGCATAGGCAGGCTTTAACTCATCCGGATCAGAACTGGCATTGATGCCTGCAATCAGCGCATCACGCTCTGCATTACCAGGGGTGTTAGCCGAAATACCGGTCTTGTAGACATTGTAGAATTCCTGCAATGCAAGTGCTGCAGTCGCACCATACGCAAGATCCCAGTCAATACCGGCTTGGCCGTCGACCGGGTCGGTTGGTGGTGCCGAAAGTGCGGCGTTAACATCGCCCTGGATCTTTCGATAGGAAATTTTAATTCCGACATCGGCCAGATAAGCCTGAACCGCCGCCATAAAGTCCACTGTCAACTGATCGCCATAATAGAAAACGACATCCAGTTCGCGGCTTGAATCCCATCCGGCTGCCGCCAGCAATTCGCGGGCTTTGTCCGGATCATAGGAATAGGGGTTCAAACCTGCTGGTTTTAGCGGGCCATTGGGCAACAGGCTGTCGGCCACGATAACGCGACCTTCAAACAGCGTTTCGCCAATGGTATCCATGTCGACCGCATAGGCGATGGCCTGCCGGACGCGCGGATCTGACARCAGGTTGTCATTGAGCGCTTGCGACATTGCAATTCCCGACCCTGACATAAGCAGGGCGGCTGCAAGCGCAACTCCTTGTAAACGTTTTAGCATTACTTCCTCCGTTGTTGTGGCTAAGCAGCCGGTCTTACGATATCCCTGCCGCTTGATTTTCAAGCGCCTGATGGAATTTCGATTCATGATTTCGTGTCAGATGCAGGGTAAGAGCCCGGACAGCCCTATCTGCATCCTTGGCAAGCAACGCCCTGACGATTTCTCGGTGGCCGGCATTGCTGGTCCTGTTGTGTTCCTCAAAGTCATCCCCAACGGGATTGCTTTTCATCATTCGCTTCACAAACGTTTCGTGCAACGCGACGAATATCGGGTTGCCCGGTACCTCTGCCAGCGCACGGTGAAACTTGACATCGGCGACCCTGAACAGATCCACATTCAACAGGCTGTCGTGGCACTCCTCGACCGCACTGACCATTTTGCCGATCTGGGCATTCGTCGCGTGTAGCACAGCATATTGAAGCAAGCTGGTTTCAAGGAACAATCTCGCCTGATCCAGATGGGCCTTGCCCTCGTTTCCGGTGAAAAAGAATTGTGCTGCATCACTTGCCGCCGCCATCACCCGGTCCAATGTCGGCGCGGCGACGCGGGGGCGGTTTCCTTTGGTATGGTCGGCAAGCCCCATTCCCTGCAAGATGGTCATGCTTTCGCGGATAATGCCACGCCCAACCCCAAAGCGGTCGCAGAGCTTGCGTTCAGGCTGAAACATTTCCCCSGCGTGCAGGGCACCATTATGGATGTCGGCAGCCAGAATATTTGCAATTCCTGCAGCGGTCACATTGCCATCCATAAAAAGAATCCCCCCGATAYAYTCAACGWTAGTGAGCCATAWAATCCCTTTGGTGTCCAGTCATGCTTTTTTGGTTGACCAAAACTGGTATTTGGCWGGTGTACCTTTTGAGYTGCCTACCCGRTCCAATAACGAAATACCCGCTGGCATAGATAACTAAAGCACCTCGTATCGGGCAAAAATATCCACGAGTGTTTCACCCCGGCGAATTTCATCACGCACCGTGTTTTCCGCGGCGACCKTTTCCAGCGCTTTGKTCACGACAAGGGAAATCTGCCCGCCCGGCACAATGACGATCCCGTCAATATCGCCGAACACCAGATCGCCGCTTTCAACGCGCACCCCGCCAATTTCGCCCGGCACGTCCGACATCATCATCTTGCCACGATATTTTGTATCGGCCGGATTGCTGCCGTTAGAGAACACGGGGAATTTAAGATCCAGAATTCGGYCGCAATCACGTATGCAACCATCCGTCAGACACCCGGCGGCACCAAGATGGACAGACCGTTCGGACAGTAATTCACCCCATGGGGCGATGCGCCGGTTACCGTGGCAAACCAGCACCGGCACTTCACCCGGTYTCAGACTGTCGATCAGGGCTATTTCATTTTCATAGACCCGCATTTCTGCGTCATCGTGATAAACCGGCATATACAAACCGACCCGCGCCAGCCCACACAGTGTCAGCGACGGATCAAGTGGGGCCAGCCCCGGCGCGACAATCTGGTTGTGAAACCCGCACGCATCCAGTGTGTCGGCAATCACAGCCGAATAAAGCTGATTTTTGCATGTTTCAATCAGCGCCGGAATGTCCTCGGATATTGCCATCTTCCCCCCATATAATTCGCTGGTCAATTTGTTGACAGGCTTAATTACTTCGTTAACATGATAACATGCTATTTAAATGAGTCAAACAATACGGGCGGCGAATGGTAAAGGTACTGATCATAGGSGCCGGTGGTATCGGCGCGCGGCATTTGCAGGGGTATGGGGAAACCGGCCGGGCCGTGCTGTCGATCGTTGAGCCCGATGACAAGCGCCGGAAAAGGTCCGAAAACGCCCATCAGATTGCAAATTCGTATGGCGACCTGCGGGATGCGCCATTGCACGAAATGAATCTTGCGGTGATCTGCGCCCCGGCGCATTTGCATGTGGAAATGATGTTGGCCTGCGCCCGGGCGAACCTGCCGTTCATGGTGGAAAAGCCGTTGGCGGTAACGCTGGAGRGTGTCGATGAAGTGCTKGCGCTTGTGGCCGAGACCGGATTGCTGGCCCGGGTGGGATATATCCGCCGGGTCGSRCCGGAAACKCTGGCMTTGCGGCARCAAATTCTGGACGGAAAAMTTGGCGRGCTGCGGCTGGCCTATCTGAAYTCYTCGCAGGATTTTCCCAAATACCGCCCGGACTACCAGTCGACATATTATGCGGTCCCCGAAATGGGTGGCGGGGCAATTCTGGACGCCGCAAGCCATCTGTTCGATCTATTGGTTTGGATCATGGGGCGGCCCAGCCATGTCGGTTGCATGTATGACCGGCTGGTTCTGGCGGGCAGCAAGACCGAAGACACCTGCCTGATCAACATTCGCTTTCAAAGCGGCGCCATGGCCAATGTCACCATCAATCAGTTTCAAAAACCCAATACCAACAGGTTTGAGTTTATCGGCACCAAGGGCAATCTTTCGCTTGAGCATTCAACGTTGCGGTTTTCCGACGATGACAGCGGCACGTGGCGCGAAACCCACGACTACATGCAAGGGTCGGAACCCGTCAAAGCGCATCAGGCCCGGTTTGCCCTGCAGGCCAATGCCATGCTGGACGCGCTTGCGGGCGGGCCATGCCATCTGGCCACATTGCCCGAAGCCCGCGACAATCTGAAAATCGCCATTGCGGCGAAACGGTCATGGGATGAAAAATCCATCATCCCGCTGGACCCGGTTTAGCGCGGTGTTTGGGGAACCGGAATTGTTTGATCTGAGCAATAGAACGGTGTTTCTGGCCGGTGGTGCCGGATACCTGGGCGAGCCGCTTTGCCACCAAATCGCCGCGCAGGGTGGCAACATCTGCGTGGCCGATATCGACCCGCAGGCAACCGAACGGGTGGTTGAAAACATCCGCGCCCAATATCCCGACCGTGGTGTGCTGGGGGTGCATCTGGACATTGGCGATGAGGCGTCGATCCGCGATGCCCTGGCTGCCTGCGCCGACCATTTCGGCGCCATTCACGGGTTGGTCAATGCCAGCTTTGGCAGCACGGGCAAGTCCCTTGATAATCTGGAGGCCGGAGATTTCGACCGGGCCAACCGCCTCAACCTGACCGGGCCGTTCCTGCTGATCCGGGAAGCCGCCGGATACATGGACGAAACCGGCAGCATCGTCATGTACGCCTCGATGTATGGGGTGGTCGCGCCGAACCCCGCACTTTACCCCGGTGCCATGAACCCCAACCCGATCGAATACGGTGCAGGCAAGGCCGGTCTGGTCCAGATGGTTCGCTATTTTGCCGCCCATCTGGGCCCACGYGGYATCCGGGTCAACGCCATTGCCCCCGGCCCGTTTCCCAACGAARRYAAAGCCGCCGTGCCCGAAGARTTTTCCCGAAACCTAAGCCGTTCAACCATGCTGGGGCGCACGGGYAACGCCGATGAAACGGCCGGGCCGGTGGTATTTTTGCTATCAGACGCGGCAAGTTATGTTACCGGTCATGTGCTGGCCGTAGATGGCGGCTGGACCGCGTGGTGAGGGGCAAATGAAAACATTTCCGTATGGCGGGCAGGATATCAGGCTGGCGATGCTGGGCATGGTAGAGGGCAACGGCCACCCCTATTCCTGGAGCATCATCATCAATGGCGRCTATGATGCTGTGGCGCTTGCCCAATGCCCTTACGGGGCGATCAAGAACTATATCGCCAGACAGCCRCCCGAAACTCTGGGCATCAAGGGCGCACAAGTCAGCCATGTCTGGACCGATGATCCCAGCGATGCGATTTCGGTGGCCCGGGTCGCGGGTATCCCCCATGTGGTCGAGMSYGCTNNGSACSTGNMKSKGRCNGGWTSAYKMKGTYSWKGTSRCCACCGACAAGGGCCATGAACATGTGCAACGGTGTCGTCCGTTCATCGAGGCGGGCATCCCGGTCTTTGTCGACAAACCCCTGTGTGACAACCGSGCTGATCTGGCGATATTCAACGCATGGGTAAGTGACGGCAAACCGCTGATCAGTTCATCCGCCATGCGWTACGCCAAGGAATTTCAGCCCTATCACCGGGCCACACATGCGCTTGGCAAGCTAAGGTATATCAACGCCACCATGGCCAAAAGYTGGGAAACTTACGGTATCCATGCGCTGGAGACGATCTATCCGATTGTCGGGCCCGGCTTTGTRTCCGTRCAAAACACCGGCAGTGCGGATCGYAACATCCTGCAYCTTGAACAYCGYGAYGGYGTMGACATCAATATCGCCGTYATCAATGATCTTCTGGGCGGTTTCGGGTTGCTGACCCTGGCCGGAACCGATGCCAGCGTGCAGCTGCGCAACCTTGATACCTTTCACGCCTTCAAGACCCAACTGGCGTCTTTCATCGGTTATCTGCGCAGCGGTGTGCCGCCCGTTCCATGGGCGGAAACCCGGGAACTGATGCAACTGGTAATCGCCGGTATTGAAAGCCGTGATCAGGGCGGGCGCAAAATTCTWTTGTCGGAACTGGAGTAACCCATGTCGGTGCTTAAAAGCTTTTCACTATCGGGCAAGGTGGCACTGATCACCGGCGGGGCCGGGCTTTTTGGCCGTCAGATCGTRGCCGCRCTGGCCGAGGCAGGGGCCGAGACATTCATCGCTGCGCGCGATCTGGAAAAGCTGGAAGCCGTGGCGCAGGCTGAGCGCGACGCCGGCCACAAYGTYACGGCGATGCCGCTTGATCTGGCYTCGGACGCATCCATTGAACAGCTGCATTCRGACATCATCAAACGCACCRGGCGGTGCGATATTCTGGTGAATAATGCTGTCACCCGAACAGCCGTTTCCGGCTGGGATCACRATCYGGGCGCCTATGACAAAAGCCTGCATGTGAACGCTTCGGCCCTGTTCAAAATCACCAGCCTGTTTGGGCAGACCATGCGGGTCCAAAAAACCGGGTCGATCATCAACATCGGCTCGATGATGGGCATGGTAGGTGTTGAAATGGGCAACTACGCTGGCACTGATATGACACCCGATCCRGGGCCGGTATATTTCTATGAAAAAGGTGGAATGATCAATTTTACCCGATGGGCCGCCAGCATTCTGGGCGGGGATAATGTACGGGTGAACTGCCTGTCGCCGGGGGGCTTTGAAAACGGTCAGCCGGACCAGTTCATCAGGAATTACAGCGCCCGGACGCAACTGGGCAGAATGGCCAATGACACCGACCTTATGGGGGCAATYGTGTTTCTGGCATCCGACGCTTCGGCCTACGTCACCGGCACCAACATCCCGGTTGACGGAGGATACACCGCCAAATAGCCAAGACTTAACACGCAAGAAGGAAACAGGAATGTCGGATCAACCCTACGCCGCCGGTGGCGCCAGAGAATTCAGAATGCGACCCAGCCGGGTGYTGCGCACCATCGCTGAAGGCAAGGTGGCGCGGGTTCTCAAACTGAACACAAGTGACGCCAAGGTGGCAGAGGTGTTTGCCCTYGCCCAGCCCGACGCGGTCTGGCTCTGCACAGAGCACACATCGGCCAGTTTTGAGCAGATTGAAAACCAAATTCGCGCCGCCAAGCTCTATGATGTGGATGCCATCGTTCGCGTGGCCCGTGGCAGCTACAGCGACTATATTCGCCCSCTTGAAATGGACGCCGCCGGGCTGATCGTGCCCCATGTGATGAACCTYGCYGAYGCSACMMGCGTGCRWGACATGACCAAGTTTGCACCSCTYGGAAAACGCGCGGTGGACGGTGGYAACAATGACGGGCAGTTTTGCCGGGTGGAATTTCTGGACTACCTGAAAACCGCCAATCAGGAGCGCTTTGTCTGCTATCAGRTSGARGACCCCGAGGTGCTGGACGATCTGGATGCCATTGCMGCGYTGGATGGYGTRGACGCGCTGTTCTTTGGRCCCGGRGATTTTTCACTGGCKCTGGGAATYCCSGGGCAGATGGACCAYCCCGAGATCCARAAAACCCGCGTGCGGGTCGCTGAAATTGCGCGAAAACATGGCAAGATCGCCGCCACGGTCACCGGCACCGCCACGGTCAGGGAATATGCGGACATGGGGTACAACCTGATGAATATCGGGGCTGATGTGGTGGGGCTTGCGCAATATGCCGACGATGTTTTGTCGGCTTTCGACGGGATCTGAGCCTTGGATRTCCGTGACCTCCCCGACACTATTCTGGATGGCCGGACCAAGGGCATCCCCGGCKGCACYGACCCRTTTKCRCTGCGCGATATTGCCGGGNAAAACTGGAACGTCCTGCGCGAAGACATGCCATTGCCGCTCATGGTGCTGAAACGCGGCAATCTGGATTACAACAACGATCTGTTCGCCAGCTACCTGACATCCCACSATCTGTCGCTGGCACCMCACGGCAAAACCACCATGAGCCCGCAGATATTCCAGACCCAGATCCAGCACGGCGCCTGGGGCATCACGGCGGCGACGATCAGCCAGATGCAGGTGATGCGCCACCATGGGATCAACCGGATTGTTCTGGCCAATCAACTGATCGGCAAGGCGAACGTGCAAAGCGTTGYGGCAGAAATCAATGCCGATCCTGACTTTGAATTTTTCTGTTTCGTGGATTCGGTTGATCAACTGAAAAACATGGCGCGAAACCTTGCGGGGGCGGCCCTGTCCCGACCGCTGAATCTGCTGCTGGAAATCGGCGCCATGGGCGGGCRCACCGGGCTGCGCAACAAACCCGCGGCGCTGGAGGTTTTACGGGAAATGGAAACCGATCCCCGGCATTTCCGTTTTGCCGGGATCGCCGCRTTTGAGGGCGCCATTCCSGGGCTTGATAAAAACGCGGCCCCCGTTGCCGCCTATGCCGATCTGATCCTTGATATTACGCGCAGCATTGCGGCGTCCTCTTACGAAAATCTGGATGAATTCATTCTGACGGGGGGCGGYTCGGCCTATTTTGAYATGATCGCGGATCGTTTCAAAACGCTGTCCCTGTCRGTTCCGGTTCGGGTACTGCTGCGCAGCGGTTGTTACGTCACCAACGATCACGGCATCTATCGCAGCCTTCAGGAAGAGGCGCGGCTTGACCCGGATCGCCACTGGCATGAAAAGTTCCGCCCCGCGCTTGAGATCTGGTCATATGTGCAATCCATCCCGGAACCCGGGCTTGGATTTCTGACCATGGGCAAGCGCGATGTGCCGTTTGATGCCGGGCTGCCGGTGCCGTTCAAGCGCTACCGCCCCGGCACCGGGTTTCTGGACGTGGGGACCTGCGAGATTTTCAGCACCAACGACCAGCATGCCTATGTAAAGCTGGACACGGACACGGATTGGCARGTCGGGGACATGATCTGTTCRGGRATTTCACACCCCTGCACGGCCTTTGACAAATGGCGTTTCATCCCGGTGGTSAATGACGAYTACGACGTGATTGACGGGGTRCTKACSTATTTCTRARGCGTYAYTSSGMKGCCTGATGGCGGGTCGCCGGAACRTAGGCRATGCARTCCAGCTCAAAYTTCAGGAACGTCCCCAACACCCCGACRATGGTGCTGCGGGTGGGGCGGGGTTCTGAAAAATAATCCGGGTAGATMYTRTTGTAGAGCGCCAGATCATYCTGACTGGCAACATAGGATTTGACGTTGATCACATGGTCCAGCGATAAACCGCCCGCCTCCAGAACCGCACGCAGATTTTCAATCGAACGGCGCATTTCGCCTTCGAATGTGTCCTCGATGATTGCACCGGTTTCRGCATSSACMGASGCCTGSCCCGACACATACATGATGTCGCCGGCAATGATCGCCGGGGTGAAGGGCAGGTTGGATTTGGCACCTTTGTTGATGATCTTCAGCATGTTAACTCCGGTTTGTTCAGGGTTTAAAACGGGCCGGATAACGGTGGCGGCGCGGGCCCGCCTTCCGGTCATCCAGATTGTGATAGATGCGCGGCAGTATCTGTCGCATCCAATCGGCGGTATCGACCACAAAACCCGATTGCTTCGGGTCAAGCGAAAAGCCGTAAATTCTGGCACCTTGTGCGGCCAGGCTGGCAATCATTTCCTGCCAGGAATAGTGCATATAACCACAAATGATATCCGGCTGAAAATCCTTCAGCGCGGTCTCAAGCGACGCGGTATTGCCAATATCGGTTTCCTGATTGACGCCTATGATTTTCAGCCGGGTCTGCGCGCCGAACCGTTCCTGCGCATTGATAAACGCCTGTCGCCGGTCGGCCTGTTCCGGCGATACAACCTGGGTATCCAGATACAGGCATTTCAGGTTCTGACCCGAAAAATGCCGAAACATTTCGTCAAATGACGGCCCGAAATCCAGTCGGTAACTGTGGAACGGCAATGCGTCCATTTCCAGATCGAACAGGCTCACCTGACTGGATGTTTCGCCAAGCTGTTCAAGCCGGGTTTCATCGGAAATRCCGGTCACGATGACCGCGTCCAATGCGTCCCAGATATCCACCGGCATCCGGKTATGGGTAAARCTGCCCARWATRAAYTCATGYCCSGCCGARACRATGCCTTTTTCRAACTCGGTKACCARTCTGGTGTAAAAATCATTGTTGAAAATYCCGCCSCCCACAACATCGCGGTTGTAAAAGAACCCGATCTTGCGATGGGATTCGGCCCATGGGGTTTTCACCAGAAACGAACCACGGCCGACCTGTCGGCGAATAATGCCTTCTGCTTCCAGATCTTTCAGCGTCTTGAGGACCGTGATCAGGGAAAAATCACAGAACTGGATAATCTGGTTTTGCGATTCAATCTTGTCGCCTGAATTCAGCCCGCTGGTTTTCCAGCGCCGAAACAGCATCGCGCGCAATTGCAGGTGACGTGGTGACAGGTTCTTGTTCAAAAGGTTGCATCCCACGACATCTGACTGGCGACAATACCGCCGTCGATATACAACATCTGGCCGGTAATATAGCCCGCTTGCGCAGAGGCCAGAAAAACCGCCGCCCCGGCGACATCCTGCGGCTTGCCRAGCTGACCCATGGGGATTTGCGAACACAGAAACTCGCGCATTCCGGGCTGGTCAAGRTTTTGCGCGGTCAGCGGTGTCTCCACAATTCCGGGACCGATCCCGTTCACCCGAATTCCCCGCTCCGCCAGCGAAACCGCCAATGAACGGACCATCATCAGAACAGCCCCCTTGGTGCTGTCATAGATGACGCTGTTTTTTTCCGCCGCAATCGAATTGGTCGAGCCGATACAGATGATCGACGCGCCYTTYTGCCCCGGYGCCACATGCCCGGCAAASGCCTGAGCCGCGAACAGGTAGCCCTTGACGTTCAGATTGAACGCCCGGTCGAACATGGTCTCTTCCAGCRCGCCAAATTCCCCGTCGGTGAAYGTACCGGCGTTGTTGATCAGCGTATCCAGATGGCCAAGTTTTTCRTAAGCGGCGTCAAGCAACYGGTTCGCACCMGCRGCGGTSGAAAGRTCTGCCTGTACAAAATGGCACTCGGTCAATTTGCCAAGTTTTTCCCTGGCACCCTTGTCCGGCTCATGGGAATTCAGCACCAGCCGTGCCCCCTGCCTGGCAAATGCCTCGGCAATGGCAAAACCAATTCCATGGGTCGAACCGGTGATGCATACACATTGACGGGCCACGTTATTGTCCTTGAGTCACTAGCCTACTTCGTTAATATGATAACATACTAGCCGAAAGCGTGCCATGCAAGACAAACAGCGATGGATGAATGTCTCGATCGTAACCCCGAACGGTGTTGTCGGCAACGACGTACTGATCACTGGCGACCGGATCACCGAGATTGTCCCACGACAAACGCCAACCGGGGCGGACTGGCGGATCATTGATGGCAAAGGGCAAATTCTGTTCCCCGGCATGATTGATCTGCTGCAGCACGGGTTTGATCTGAATTTCTACAGCGCGCCGGTGCCCGGCTGTGTTGCGAACAGTTCCGCGCTTTTGCCAGAACGCGGCGTAACCGGTTTCCTGCCGTCGATCCTGTCTATGCCGCCCGGCGACATGCCTGGCACCTTACGAGACCTGGCGCAACAATGTAGCGAGGCCATGGGCGCCCGTGCATTGGGAGTGCACAGCGAAGGGCCCTGTTTCGGGGTTGCTGGCGCCCATAACCCCAACAATCTGCTGCCCCCATCCCTGCCGCTCGCCGACAGCATGTTGTCGGCGAGCGATGGCCGTCTGAAGGCCGTTACCATTGCCCCCGAACTGGAGGGTGCCGAGGCGTTCATCAAACACATGAAACACAACGGGGTTTCTGTGCATCTGGGCCACAGTGCCGCCCTTGCCGACAATGTGTCGCGCTATGTGTCCTGGGGTATCGATGCTGTTACGCACATGTATAACGCCCTGCCCGGCCTGCCGCCCGACGGCAGTGGGGTGCGTCGGTTTTCCCTGTCGGATGCGTTGATTGCCGAACCCGATCTTGCGCTGGGACTGATCTGTGACGG
>NVTR01000047.1 GCA_002732955.1 Marinosulfonomonas sp. | reverse complement strand
GTGAACCGCTTAACCAGATCGTCGTATCGACCACCGCCAGCAACCGAGCCAAACTGACGCCGGCGGCCTTTTTCATCCATGATTTCAAAGGTTAACTCAGCCTCAAAAACCGGGCCGGTGTAGTAGCCGAGACCGCGCACAACTGACGTATCAATCTGAATTTGGTCTTCCGAATAGCCCATGGAATCCAGAAGGTCGGCAATCTGTTCCAGTTCAGCAATGCCCTCAAGGCCTATCTTCGAGTCACCGACAGCCTGACGCATCGAAGCCAAACGACCAGCATTGACGCCTTGACCATAAACTACCGATTTCTGCGATAGATATTGAGCTATTTTCTGTGCGTTCTGAACTGGCAACCCGACACCGTCAATATACGCGCCTGACGGGTCCTTTCGTCCCCCCGTCAACAGATCTCTGACGCCATCCTCACCGACCTTGTCAAACTTATCGATGGTTCTCATGATTGCGGGGCGACATGGATCGTCCTCACTGACTCCTACAAAATCAAGTACCCCGTCCAAAACCTTGCGGTTGTTCACCCGGACAATATAGTCGCCGCGCTCAATGCCAACCGCTTCCAGCGTGTCCGCCAACATCGCGCATATCTCGGCATCCGCCGCCACACTATTCGTGCCCACAGTATCCGCATCACATTGATAAAACTGACGAAACCGCCCCGGTCCCGGCTTTTCATTGCGCCAGACCGGACCCATTGTGTAGCGCCGATACGGCGTTGGCAGGTCATTTCGAAACTGCGCATAGACCCGCGCAAGCGGGGCCGTCAGGTCATACCGCAACGCCAGCCAGTCACCCGGCTTGTCGCTGTCRTTGTCYTCCTGCCASGCAAACACWCCCTCATTCGGGCGATCGACATCAGGCAGRAACTTACCAAGGGCATCAACCGTTTCCACAGCCGAGGTTTCAAGTGCCTCAAAACCATAGCGGTGATAGACGGCAGCGATTTCATCCAACATGGCCTTGCGTTCGGTGACTTCAGCGCCGAAATAGTCTACGAACCCTTTTGGGGTTTGCGCCTTTGGTCGCGGCTGCTTTTTAACTTTCGCCATGGGTATTTATCCTGCGGGTGTTGATTGGCGGCGGTCTAGCGAAAACAGGGGCTAGGGGCAAGCGGGCTAACAGTATTAAGGGGATGATATGACCAACCAAGTTACCAACCTGGAAGAAGCCGTCGCCCACCTGTCGCAAGTTGTTGACGATCTGTCCGACATAATTGCGCGGCAGGAAAAGGAGATAACAACCCTGAAACGCCGGGTCGGAATGCTGATGGAACGCGAGGCCGGGCGTGAAGTTGCAGAGGGTGGAACGGTGCCYTTGGGCGATGAAAAGCCACCGCACTGGTAGTACAGCCTAAATATCTTCCACCATCATCACACCGCTCAGCGACTTTATCGCGCCCCTGATTTGCGGCGTCAGCGGGTATTCCAACCCGGTACTGATTGCAAATTCCTTGCCGGTTTCTGGTTCGGTKATGCARAAYTCYAACGGGCCTTTTGCCAGATTCCYGGTCGCAAGTTTATCCAGCAGCGATTTCACACTGAATATCGCCTTTTCTTCTTCAATGAAAACTTTCAGCCCCATCCCGCCAGCGTCAGCCGCTACAGCATCTATTGGCGAAACCGAACGCGCAAGCAGCTTTAACTGCTCACTTTCCATTGTCGCCTCAACCGAAATGACCACATTCATGCCGGTTTCCAGATTATCCCKKGCGGCTTCCAGTGTATCGGAAAACAGCACCACTTCGTACAATCCGCTTGGGTCGGAAAGCTGCACAAAWGCAAACCGATTGCCACGCGCAGATTTGCGTTCCTGCCGCCCGGAAATGGCCCCTGCAAGCTTRGCAACCAAAGGTCCGCGCCCGGCAGCGGCTGTAACTTCGGCCAATGTCATCACGCCTTTTCGTTTCAGCGGCGCCATATAATCGTCGAGCGGGTGTCCAGACAGATAGAACCCAATGGCYTTATGCTCCTCTGACAGGCGTTCATTCGGCAGCCAATCTTCCACCAACGACAACCTGGGTTCTGGCAGATCCTCCCCCGCCTCACCAAACAGGGAAACCTGATTAGAATTCCGCTGTTCATGGATCGCGGCGGAATAGCCGACCAGAACATCCAGACTGTCATACACCCGGTGGCGGTTCGCATCCAATTGATCAAACGCTCCGGCGCGAGCCAGCATTTCCATTGGTCGCTTGCCGATGCGTTTCAGATCAACGCGGCGCGCAATATCAAACAGCGTGCTAAACGGTATGCCATCGCGAGCTTCGGTGATCAGTTTCATCACCTCAACGCCGACRTTTTTCAAAGCTCCAAGCGCGTAGACCACCCGGCCTTCCGAAACCGAGAACATCGCGTCGGAGCGATTAACACAAGGGGGTACGATTTCAATATCCAGCCCACGGCGCACTTCTTCGGCATAGACAGCCAGTTTATCGGTCAGGTGTAAGTCACAATTCATAACACCTGCCATGAACTCAACCGGGTGGTTGGCTTTTAGCCAACCCGTCTGATAGCTGACCACCGCGTAGGCCGCAGCGTGGGACTTATTGAAGCCATAATTTGCGAATTTTTCCAACAAGTCGAAAACTTCATTGGCTTTTTTCTTTGAGATGTCATTTTTTTGTGCGCCATCTATAAACTTTGGACGCTCTTTCGCCATCTCTTCGGCGATTTTTTTACCCATGGCTCGACGTAAAAGGTCGGCACCACCTAAAGTATACCCCGCCATTTCTTGCGCAATCTGCATCACCTGTTCTTGATAAACAATGATGCCCTGAGTTTCCTCAAGTATATGATCTATAAGGGGATGCAGGCTCTCAAGCTCGGCCAAGCCGTTCTTAACTTCRCAATATTTCGGAATGTTTTCCATCGGGCCGGGGCGATATAGCGCAACCAGTGCAACAATATCTTCGATACATGTGGGTTTCATTCGGCGAAGTGCGTCCATCATGCCAGAACTTTCGACCTGAAAAACGGCCACAGTCTTGGCTGACGCATAAAGATCGTAAGTTTTTTGGTCATCAAGTGGTATCGCGCCGATATCGATTTCAATGTCGCGCAGCTTTAGCAAATCCAGGGCATTCTGAATGACTGTCAGCGTTTTCAAGCCAAGGAAATCGAATTTCACCAAACCAGCCTGTTCAACCCATTTCATGTTGAACTGGGTCGCAGGCATATCTGAGCGCGGATCCTGATAAAGCGGAACCAACGTATCAAGCGAGCGATCCCCGATCACCACGCCAGCGGCATGGGTCGAGGCATTGCGCAGCAATCCTTCCAACTGCTGTCCGTATTTCAATAACCGGTCSACSACYTCYTCGGAWYKRGCCATTTCMCGMARWCGCGGTTCATCYGCCARCGCYTTTTCRATGGATACYGGTTTCACCCCTTCKACKGGGATCATCTTGGAYARCCGGTCAACCTGCCCATAKGGCATTTGCAATACCCGGCCSACATCGCGGATTGCKGCCTTGGACAAAAGTGCGCCRAARGTRATRATCTGCGCTACTTTTTCACGGCCGTATTTTTCCTGCACATAGGTGATGACCTCTTCGCGCCGGTCCATACAGAAATCGATGTCAAAGTCGGGGATTGAAACCCGTTCAGGGTTCAAAAACCGCTCAAACAGCARCGARTAMCGCATSGGATCAAGGTCAGTGATGGTYAGCGAATAGGCCACYAGACTGCCMGCACCCGAACCCCGCCCCGGGCCGACCGGAATGTCCTGATCTTTGGCCCATTTWATAAARTCSGCGACGATCAGGAAGTAGCCGGGAAACCCCATGCCTTCGATCACRCCAAGTTCAAATTCCAGCCGYTTTTCGTATTCTTCAACCGAYGTGGCRTGNGGGANTAACSTCCAGYCGYGCYTTYAACCCGGCCTCTGCTTCGCGGCGCAGTTCCTGGATTTCATCATCGGCGAATACCGGCAGGATTGGATCACGTTTTGGCACAGCAAAGGCACAGCGTTTTGCTATTTCGATAGTATTATCTATTGCTTCTGGCAGGTCGGCAAACAGCGTCACCATTTCCTGCGGGCTTTTAAAATAGTGCTGCGGCGTCAGACGGCGACGCGGTTCCTGTTGATCGACGTAAGCCCCGTCAGCGATGCAGATCAAAGCATCATGGGCCTCATACATATCCGATTTTGGGAAATAGACGTCATTGGTGGCGACCAGCGGCAGGCCCAATTCATAGGCCAGTTCAACAAATCCGCGTTCGGTCACGCGCTCGTCTTCGGGCAAGCCGCCTTCGCCGGGATGACGCTGCAACTCAACATATAGCCGGTCAGAAAAAATGYTSTGRAACACRCCCAATAAAKCCCTGGCTTTTGCAGWTTGGCCAGCCTGCAACWGGCRGCCAACCGGGCCACCRGCCGCRCCKGTCAAACATATCAATCCATCCGAGAATTCACGCAATTCTTCCAACGAAACCTGCGGAAGCGCACCTCTGGCATCAACGTACAAACAGCTGTTAAGCTTCATAAGATTAAGATACCCGGCCTCATTTTGCGCCAGAAGAACAATAGGGGCCGGGGGCTTCGATGTTTCGCCGACATTCACCTTTTCATAGGCAATATCTATCTGGCACCCGACGATCGGTTGAACACCGCCCGCTGCAATGGTGACAGAAAACTCCAAAGCCGAAAACATGTTGTTGGTATCGGTGACAGCAACCGCAGGCAGCCCATGCTTTTCACACAACCCCACCAGTTTCTTCACCCGAATTGCGCCTTCCAATAGTGAATACTCTGAATGCAGGCGAAGGTGGATGAATCGGGGTTGTTTGGTCATAGTCGGACTTTAAGGCAGCAACCCGGAATGAGAAAGGACCAAGCAGGTATCTTCGTGATTTCTTGAAACAGCTTTAACCGCCGAAATAGAATCCATGCTTGCCAGAACGGATATTGCCTGCGCACGATCTAATTGGGGCAGCGGACTTTACGTCGCATCGGGTCAGACTGTCAGTGCAAAGCGCGAACATGCAACAGAAAGCGGCGTCGGGAATTYCATGGTCCAGGTCACCTTTTTGTTGAATGGAGCCCCCATTCGGCTTGAAAACATACCACCGACGCGAACCCTGCTGGACTGGCTGCGCGAAGAACGCGGGCTGCCCGGCACCAAAGAGGGCTGCAATGAAGGCGACTGCGGTGCCTGCACGGTAATGGTCACTGATCGGCGTGGGTCACGGGCAGTGAACGCCTGTATTTTGTTGATGCCGCAGCTACATGGCAAAGCTGTTCGCACGGTTGAAGGCATTTCCGGACCAGAAGATGAATTACATCCGGTTCAAAGCGCCATGGTGGAACACCACGGCAGCCAGTGCGGGTTTTGCACGCCGGGTTTTGTGGTTTCCATGGCTGTTGCCCATAAAAACGGATCGCGGGATTTTGATACGAGATTGGCGGGCAATCTGTGCCGTTGCACCGGATATGCGCCAATAATTCGGGCGGCTGAGGCGGCGGCGGACGTACCGGTGCCGGGCTGGATGGAGGAGGATCTGAGCCTTCTTGTGACAAAAGACTTAGGGGCAGACCCGGTGATGCCAAGGTCATCTGATGAATTGGCTGAATGGTATCAGGCCAACCCGGACGGTGTATTGATTGGAGGAGCGACAGACGTGGGGTTGTGGGTCACCAAGCGACTTCAGTCGTTGGATAAAGTRGCGTTTCTGGCCGGGGTAGAAGACCTGAAAGATATAGATGTTTCAGGGTCTGAAATTCACTTTGGAGCCGGGGTTACAGTCACCGACTTTGGCGAAATGATCGCCGCATACCACCCTCATTTCGCTGTAATGTTAAAGCGTTACGGGTCGGTGCAGGTCAGAAATGCCGGTACAATTGGTGGCAATATCGCTAATGGCTCACCCATTGGGGACAGCCCGCCTGCGCTGATCGCGCTTGGGGCGCGGCTGCATTTGCGTCTTGGCGACAAACGGCGAGACATTCTGCTGGAAGATTTTTTCATWGAGTATGGAAAGCAAGATCGCCAGCCGGGTGAATTTGTCGAAGCGATTGCGATCCCACGACAAGTTGACCGGTTGAAATGCTACAAGATTTCCAAGCGGTTTGATCAGGATATTTCAGCCGTATTGGGTTGTTTTTCAATCCGGGTTACCGACGGCGTTGTCAGTGAAGCCAGGATTGCGTTTGGTGGCATGGCGGGCATTCCGGCGCGCGCCGCTTCGGTTGAAGCGACACTAATTGGGCAAAACTGGRATCGGAAAGCTGTTGCTACGGCGATGGCCGAGTTTGGGAATGATTTCAATCCCATGTCGGATATGCGCGCCTCGGCTGAGTATCGTCTGAAGACTGCGCAAAACATGTTGCTACGCTATTTTCTTGAAGATCAGGGTGCCGAGACTAATGTACTGGAGATCAGCGCATGAGCGTCTCTAAACCCCTGCCCCATGACGCCGCCCAGCTGCATGTAACCGGACGCGCGCGCTATATTGATGACATGCCGGTGCCGGCCAATTGTTTGCATCTGGCATTTGGGCTATCGACGATTGCGCATGGTGACATCACATCGCTGGATCTCAGCGCCGTACACGCTGCAACCGGTGTGGTTTCAGTTCTGACAGCCGATGATCTRCCGTTTGAAAATGATGTCTCGCCCTCTGCCCATGATGAGCCCTTGTTGGCGACAGGAACTGTCCATTATGTGGGCCAGCCAATATTTATGGTAGTGGCTGAAACCCATCTTGCAGCGCGCAAGGCGGCCCGGTTGGCGGCGATCGAGTATACCGAAAAACCTGCACTGTTGACCATCGACCAAGCCATGGCTGCTGACAGTCGATTTGAAGATGGACCAATTACMTGGAGCAARGGCGACGCAGYYGMAGCTATWTCRRRYGCKCMRMRGTCWTTRAGCGGGTCGYTGGAAWTGGGCGGYCAGGAACAYTTTTATCTGGAAGGTCAGGTCGCGTTAGTATTGCCGCAAGAAGGTGGCGACATGCTGGTGCATTCCTCGACCCAGCACCCAACGGAAATCCAGCACAAAGTGGCCCATGCTTTGGGTGTGCAAATGAACGCTGTACGGGTTGAAATACGCCGGATGGGTGGCGGGTTTGGTGGTAAGGAAAGTCAGGGCAACGCGCTGGCCGTTGGCTGTGCAATTGCCGCGCGTGCYACCGGACGCCCTTGTAAAATGCGTTATGACCGCGATGACGATATGATAATCACTGGAAAACGACATGATTTTCGAATTGATTACARCGTAGGRTTTGACGAAAMYGGYRAGATTKYCGGRATTGAGTTCACYCAATATGCGCGTTGTGGYTGGGCGMTGGAYYTGTCKWTACCSGTWGCSGATCGSGCGATGCTTACGGCTGATAACGCYTATTTTYTRCCCGCWGCGAAAATYACCAGYCATCGCCTGAAAACCAAYACMCARTCYGCCACSGCMTATCGCGGGTTTGGCGGGCCRCAGGGCGCATTGGGRATTGARCGGGTRATGGAYCATATTGCYCAYGARCTCGGRCTWGATCCACTGGATGTTCGGCGGGTGAATTWTTACCGCGAYTGTTCGGATGCCTCCGGCGGGAGYATTTCWRAACAGAAGAAGCCAGCTGTTCAGRMCACGCCYTAYCATATGCCRGTTGARGATTTTATWCTKMATGGGCTCAGCGACGCATTGRTTRAAAGCTCKGATTATGTGACCCGGCGGGCAGRGATTGCGAAATGGAATGCCGGRAATGAGGTGCTGAAAAAGGGCATTGCCCTGACGCCTGCCAAGTTTGGTATCAGCTTTACGCTGACCCATCTRAATCAGGCCGGCGCGTTGGTGCATGTTTATCAGGATGGCTCTATCCACATGAACCATGGTGGAACCGAGATGGGACAGGGGTTGTTCCAGAAGGTGGCGCAGGTGGCGGCGACATCTTTTGGGGTAGATGTGGGTSCTGTGAAAATCACGGCCACCGATACTGCTAAGGTTCCWAAYACGTCAGCAACCGCTGCTTCTTCCGGGTCCGATCTGAATGGGATGGCGGTAAAAGCGGCTTGTGACACTATCCGCGAGCGGATGGCGGCGTTTTTAGCTGAGCGGTATCAAACTGACCAAGTTCACTTCGAAGACGGCCAGGTGCAGATTGCCGGGGAWTCAATCAGTTTTGCCGRTGCTGCCAAACTGGCCTATGAAAACCGTGTCAGCCTGTCATCCACGGGGTTCTATAAAACCCCCAAGATTGAGTGGGACCGRATAGCCGGACGCGGGCGGCCGTTCTACTACTTTGCCTACGGGGCGGCAGTTACGGAATGTGTGATTGACACTTTAACCGGTGAAAACCGAATCCTACGTGTGGATATATTGCATGATGCAGGAAGATCTTTGAATCCTGCGTTGGACATTGGCCAGATTGAGGGCGGCTACGTCCAGGGTGCGGGCTGGCTGACGACCGAAGAACTTGTTTGGGATGATCGCGGCAATCTACGCACCCATGCGCCGTCGACCTATAAGATACCGGCATGTTCCGATCGCCCCGACATCTTCAACGTCGCGCTTTGGGATGGGCRCAATGTTGAAAACACTATTTATCGCTCAAAGGCAGTGGGTGAACCGCCCTTTATGCTGGGAATGTCCACGCTGATGGCGCTGTCGGATGCTGTTTCCGCCTGTGGGTCAACCTATCCAGACCTGATTGCACCGGCGACCGCTGAGAATATTCTGGCAGCCGTTGAACGGGTGCGGGGATGAGCTTTGATTTGAAAGCACTGACATCTGCGGTTCAACAACATGGCCGAGTTGTTCGGGTAGTTGTGGCTGGAATTAAAGGTTCGGTTCCGCGTGAAGTCGGTGCTTCGATGCTGGTCTGGAACGGCGGACAATCCGGGACAATCGGCGGTGGCGCGTTGGAACTGGATGCAAATAACCGGGCGCGTCAGGCGTTGGARAAGAAGCGCCGTGATTGGGTTGAAAATGTTCCGCTCGGCCCGGGGCTTGGTCAGTGTTGCGGCGGCGCGGTARCCTTGCTGTCGGAAGTTTATGATACGAAACGACTGGCCGAGCTGATGGATGATCCGGTGCTGCGGCGGGTACATGGCGACACAGATGTACCATTGAAGATTAGAAAACAAGTTAGTGAAGCGCGCAATTCGGGAACACAGATCAAGCCACAACTTATTGACGGCTGGATGCTTGAACCGATCAGCGCACCGTCCCGTAAACTTTGGATATACGGTGCCGGGCATGTGGGACGAGCATTGGTATCTGTTCTGGAACCGCTACCCGACACAGAAATAACCTGGCTTGATAGTGATGTTGACCGTTATCCGAGTAAAATTTCGGATGARATCAACCAACTGTTTGCCGCCAATCCGGCCGAACTGGTAAAGTTCGCCCCGTCCGACGCCGAGCATCTGGTTTTGACCTACAGTCACGCGCTTGATCTGGAGATTTGTCATCGGCTGCTAAGCCATGGGTTCAGGTCCGCCGGGCTGATCGGCTCAAAGACAAAATGGGCGCGGTTTCGGGGTCGGTTGCGCAGCCTAGGTCACACGGACGCACAAATTGATCGCATCAACTGCCCGATTGGGCAGCCGAGCTTGGGTAAGCATCCACAAGAGATTGCGGTTGGGGTGGTAGCAGAATTTCTTTCGACGGCAAATGTTACCGAAAATTTACATAGCAAGGTGGGGTAGGACTATGGATGGAACGCTTTTAAGCGTGGATGCACTAACCAAGGCCTATCCGGGCGTGGTGGCAAATGACTCGATCACTTTCAGCGTTGAACCCGGCGAAGTACATGCTTTGCTTGGGGAAAATGGCGCGGGGAAATCGACGCTGGTTAAAATGATCTACGGGCTGGTGCGCCCGGATTCGGGTAAAATGACATGGAAGGGCGAGGCCTTTGAACCCGCTACCCCCCACGCTGCGCGCCAATCTGGCGTGGCAATGGTGTTTCAGCATTTCAGTCTGTTTGACGCGCTAAGCGTCGCCGAAAATGTCGCCCTCGGCATGGAAGACCCGCCACCGATGCGGCAGTTGTCGGCGTCCATTCGTGAGGTAAGTGAGAACTASGGCCTGCCGCTGGATCCGGTTCGCCTGATCGGGGAACTAAGTGCCGGCGAGCGTCAGCGCGTGGAAATAATCCGCTGTCTGTTGCAAGACCCCAAACTGTTGATCATGGATGAACCRACATCKGTTYTGACSCCGCAAGAGGTYGAWATCCTGTTTGAAACTCTGCGTAAGCTCAGCGCGGAAGGCACGGCAATTCTGTATATTTCCCATAAACTTGAAGAAATTCGCAGCCTTTGTAGCGGGGCTACAATCCTGCGCCATGGCAAGGTTGTTGGCAACTGCGATCCTCGCGAAAAAACCGCCCGTGAACTGGCTGAACTGATGGTCGGCGAAACCCTGCACACCCCAAGCCGGGATAAAACTGAACTGGGGGATGTGGCGCTGGAACTAACGGGACTTTCGGTCAGATCGGCATCGCAATTTGGCACCTCGTTGAAAGACGTGTTCCTGAGTGTGCGCAAGGGCGAGGTGGTTGGCATCGGTGGCGTGGCGGGGAACGGACAAGATGAGTTGCTCGCGGCCCTGTCGGGTGAAAGCCTTTCGCCTGCCGCAGCGGTCAAACTGGACGGTGCTGAGATTGGCAATCTGGGACCAAACCAACGCCGCGCTATTGGGTTGCTGGCTGCCCCCGAAGAACGGCTGGGGCATTCCGCAGCCCCTGATATGACCCTGACGGAAAATGCAGCTTTGACCGGCACGATCCGTGAAGAGCTTGCTAACAAGGGATTTGTGAACTGGGGCAAAACCCGAGAATTTGCCAAGCGGATCATTGAAGAATTTGACGTGCGTACACCGGGGCCGGAAAACACGGCACGCTCRCTATCGGGCGGCAATCTGCAAAAATTTGTTATTGGGCGCGAAGTGTTGCAACGGCCGGAAGTCTTGGTTGTGAACCAGCCGACCTGGGGTGTGGATGCCTCGGCTGCCGCTTCAATCCGCCAGTCATTGCTGGATCTGGCAGCGAACGGTGCGGCGATAATTTGCATTAGCCAGGATCTGGAAGAATTGATGGAAATATCGGATCGCTTTGCAGCCCTGAATGAGGGTCGTCTGACCGAGGCCCGCGATGCTTCGGGGTTAACGGTGGACGAAATTGGATTAATGATGGGCGGCGCCCACGACATGGAGGTTTCCCATGCTGAGGCTTGAAAAACGACCCTCACCGTCGAAAATGTGGACCGCACTTACACCGGTTCTGGCCGTCGTGCTGACAATGATCGCCGGTGGCATCATGTTTTCGATATTGGGCAAAGACCCGTTTGAAGCCATCCGGGTGATMTTYTGGGATCCWTTGTTTCACGAACAGTTTGGCCCCTATTCCCGYCCGCAACTGCTGGTGAAAGCCGCACCACTGATCTTGATCGCTATCGGCCTATCCCTTGGATTCAGGGCCGGTATCTGGAATATCGGAGCAGAAGGRCAATACATTATCGGSGCWATMTGTGGTGCCGGGGTTGGTTTGGCGTTTTATCCAACCGAGAGCGTATTGCTCTATCCAATGATGGTAGTCGCAGGCGCATTAGGGGGCTGGGCATGGGCCATGATCCCGGCGATATTACGCACCAAATTCAATACTAACGAAATCTTGGTATCGCTGCTGCTGGTTTATGTGGCCGAACARCTGCTTGCATCGATGGCCCTTGGTCTACTGCGTAATCCYGAAGGRCGCGGATTTCCCGGCAGCCGAATTTTCAAGGATTTCCCTGCCGCCTATAACCCGGTGAATGCTACAACCGGTATGCACTGGGGTGTTGTTGCAGCATTTATCGCGGTTATACTGTCGTATATCCTGCTCAGCCGTCACATGCTGGGTTTCCAGATCAGAGTGACCGGCCAATCGCCAAAGGCGGCTCGGTTTTCAGGCGTCAATCCAAACCGATTGATCATCTTTTGCCTCGGCACTACCGGTGCGCTCGCCGGGTTGGCGGGGCTGTTTGAGGTCACCGGTCCCGCGGGTCAAATCAGCATTGATTTTAACGTCGGCTATGGTTTTACCGCGATTATCGTGGCGTTTCTTGGGCGGCTACATCCGGTTGGCATTCTTCTCGCCGGTTTATTGATGGCGCTGACTTATATYGGYGGMGAMMTSGCACARYYSAWKCTGGGCYTGCCYKCKGCTGCSATYCARGYGTTYCARGGRATGTTRYTRTTCTTYYTGCTGGCRSTSGATSTRYTGWCMAATTTYCGCRTSASSWTWNGCWAARTNGGAGGYSGCGTAANNTGGATCTTTCMGCAATYRAYCCWSTYMTKYTRATYGCYTCAMTGATGGTKGCGGCRACKCCRAWCTTACTGGCAGCAATTGGCGAATTGGTGGTCGAGAAAGCCGGGGTCCTGAACCTCGGTGTCGAAGGCATGATGATCACCGGTGCAATCGCTGGTTTCGCCATTGCTGTMGAAACSGGCAGCCCGCTAATTGGTTTCATTGCTGCGGCTGTTGGGGCYGCCTTRCTGTCRYTGATATTTGGRTATTTAACACAATATTTGTTGTCAAATCAGGTRGCGACCGGRCTGGCRCTAACRCTGTTCGGCCTGGGGCTSTCGTCRYTAATGGGACAAACCTACGTGGGTGTAAAACCACCCTTAACAAACCAGCTCGACWTCCCGCTATTGTCGGATTTACCKGTTGTCGGACCRATACTGTTTCAGCAYGATTTCATGGTCTATGTATCGATCGCACTTATCGCCGGGGTATGGGCCGTGTTGAAATACAGCCGCATCGGTTTAATCCTGCGTGCAGTCGGYGAAAACCACGATGCAGCCCATGCTCTTGGCTAYAAGGTCGTGCGTATTCGCATGGCCTCGATAGCATTTGGCGGGGCCTGTGCAGGGCTTGGCGGGGCTTACCTGAGCCTKGTGCGCGTACCRCAATGGACCGAAGGCATGACCGCAGGSGCKGGCTGGATCGCRCTGGCRATTGTGGTTTTTGCCAGCTGGCGCCCTTGGCGGGTGTTGTTGGGGGCCTATCTGTTTGGGGGGGTCACCATTTTACAGCTGAATTTGCAGGCCGCGGGCGTTGCGATACCAGTCGAATACTTGTCGATGTCACCATATCTGATAACCATACTGGTTCTGGTTATAATCAGCCGGTCAACACAGGGCGCACCTGCTGCCCTTGGCCGAATATTCCACGCCTCTAGCTAGAGGTAACTTTGTAAAGTATGGGCAAAATGCCCGATCAACCTGGGAGAAACACATGAACTTCAAATCAATCCTAACCGGGGCTGCACTTGCTCTTGGCCTGGCCGGGGCAGCTTTTGCCCAGGAAAAGCTTAAAGTCGGCTTTATATATGTCGGTCCGATAGGCGACGGCGGCTGGACGACCGAACACAATAACGGACGCCTGGCGGTGGAAGCCGCACTTGGCGATCAGGTGGAAACTATTTATCAGGAAAACGTGCCGGAAGGTGCTGACGCCGAACGCGCGATGACACAGATGGCCCTGTCTGGCGCCGACCTGATATTCACCACGTCGTTTGGTTACATGGACCCGACGATAAACGTTGCCGCCAAATTCCCGGATGTGAAATTTGAGCACGCCACCGGCTTTAAACGCGCCGAAAACGTATCCACGTATTCTGCCCGCTTTTACGAAGGCCGCGCAGTTCAGGGCTTAATCGCCGGTTCCATGACCAAGACCAATAAAATCGGATACATCGCRTCTTTCCCGATCCCTGAAGTTATCCGGGGCATCAACTCTGCCTACATCCACGCCAAAAAGGTTAACCCGGATGTTGAGATGAATATCGTCTGGGTGTTCACTTGGTTTGATCCGGCAAAAGAAGCAGACGCTGCCACCGCACTTATCCAGCAAGGTGCCGACGTGATCCTGCAACATACCGATTCAACGGCACCGCAAGCTGCGGCCGAAAAAGCGGGCAATGTAATTACCTTTGGTCAGGCCTCCGACATGGCAGAATACGGTCCATCACCACGKGTGTCTTCAATCATCGATAATTGGGCGCCCTACTACATCGCACGCACCCAGGCGGTATTGGATGGTACCTGGGAAAGTGTTGACACATGGGACGGAATTTCAACTGGCATGGTTAAAATCGGCGATATTTCCAGCGCTGTACCTGCCGATGTTAAGGCCGCGGCAGAAGCTCTGCGAGACAGCATTGCCGCCGGGGAATACAACCCCTTCACCGGACCACTGAACAAGCAAGACGGCACTGTTTGGCTGGCTGATGGCGAGGTTGCAGATGATGGTACACTCGCGGGTCTGGGCTTTTACGTCGAAGGTCTGACAGGCGACGTTCCGAACTAAGCGCCTCGCAGCCAAAGGCTGCGATTGAACAAATGAAATAAAGGCCCGGGGCAAGCCTGGGCCTTTTCCTTTTGGAGCGGCTGTGCAATCTCTCGTTTATGAAAAAAGAACTGACAACCCCAAGCGGGGACCCGATTTCGAGCATGTGCTTTGGAACCATGCAATTTGGCGGCAACGCCGACGAAAATGCGTCGCGTGAAATGTTTGACGCCTGTATAGCGGCGGGGCTGAACTTCTTCGATACCGCCTATGTTTATACAGAAGGCCGTTCAGAGACGATACTCGGCAATCTGGTGCGCAAATCAAGTGACGATATTTTTATCGCCACCAAATGCGCCAGTTCTGGTGGCGCCAGCAGGGCCAACATCCTTGCCCAGTTCGAAGCAAGCCAGAAACGACTGGGGTTGGATTGCATCGATCTWTTTTACCTGCACCAGTGGAATTCAAACGATCCATTAGAGGAAACAATTGAAACACTCGCWAGTCTCAGAGATAAGGGGAAAATTCGCCATATTGGTGTTTCGAATTTCTCCGCATGGCAAGTKATGAAAGCGCAGACTGTGGCTAAGTCGTTCGGCATCGAAATTGCGATGCTGCAACCGATGTACAATCTGGTCAAACGCCAGGCAGAAGTTGAGATATTACCAATGTCATTATCGGAAGGCTTTGCGGTTTGCCCCTACTCACCGCTTGGTGGCGGCTTGCTAACCGGGAAATATGCCGCCGGTCAGAATGGCCGCTTATCAACCGACAAGTCCTATGAAAAGCGGTACGGGCAGGCATGGATGCACCAGTCTGCTGCTGAACTTTCAAAGCTGGCTTCTGAACTAGGTATCTCAGCGATAACGCTGGCAGTGGCTTGGGTCGCCAACAATCCTGCCATCACGGCGCCAATCATCAGCGCTCGTTCAGCGGAACAGTTGCAGCCATCACTGGATGCCCTAAACCTGACGCTGGACGACTCGCTTTATGACCAGCTCTCAGCCCTGTCGCCCAAGCCTGCCCCGGCCAATGACAGAACTGACGAAGTATGAACGACTTTCTTATYATAGGTGGGGGCATCGCTGGCATATCTGCGGCGGCGCGACTGTCACATTTGGGTAAGGTTACTGTGCTCGAGGCTGAAAGCGCACTTGGCTACCATGCCTCGGGCCGTTCGGCTGCGATGTTTGAAGAAACCTATGGTTCACCTTCTACCGTTGCCCTCAATCAAGCCAGCCGCGCTTATCATGAAACGGCCAACGGCGGTGTGCTGTCGCCGCGTGGGTTGATGCTGATAGGTAGTGAACAAGATAAGGCAGAATTTTCCAACGATATGAAGACCATGGCGCTGGAACCTATGGCAAAAGATGAAGCGCTGGCGATGGTGCCAATACTGAACCCGGGTGTTGTCACGCAGGTGGGATACCACGCAGATGCCTTTGATATAGACACAGACTTGCTAATACAGAACTTTGCCCGTGAGGTGCGAGCGAACGGTGGTGAGGTATTGACCAACCAGCGTGTATCAAAAATTTCGCRGGTTGCTGGCGGTTGGCAAGTTGTGGTCAACCGCCAGGAATACAGCGCCAATATGCTGGTAAACGCCGCCGGTGCTTGGGTGGATCAAATTGCAATTATGGCGGGCGTTGCCCCCYYTGGATTTAGCCCGCAACGTCGTTCCATCGCCCGGGTCCCAGCACCCGATCACCATGACGTTCGCAACTGGCCGCTGATGTTTGGCCCCGGCGAACACTGGTACGCCAAACCCGATGCCGGGAARCTGCTGATCTCGCCCGCGGACGAAGATGTGGTTGAGCCCCATGACGCGTGGCCCGAAGATCTGGATCTGGCCACCGGTATWGCGCGTTATGAAGCGGTGRTRAAYCATACTGTCACYCGGCTGGAAAGCAGYTGGGCGGGGTTGCGCACATTCTCACCAGATCGCTCGCTGGTGATTGGTCCTGATCCGAATGTGCCGTCGTTCTTCTGGGTCGCCGGGCAAGGCGGGTATGGTTTTCAAACCTCCCCTGCTGCCAGYCAGTTGGTTTCAGATTTAGTTGCCGGGCGGGCARGTGAAATRGATAGTAAGGTTATCCAAATGCTCTCACCTGCGCGATTTTCCTAACYGTTAAGCCTTATCGCGGCGTTGCTTGGATCATAGGGGCTGTCTTCAACCACCTCAGCGTCCCAAAGCTGATTGAACATCCGCACCTTTAGCTTCTGACCCGGTACCGCCAGTTCYGGGCTGAYATARCCCATKCCGATYTGTTTGCCRAAATGAACCGAATAGCCGCCAGACGTCAGGCGRCCWACCTTGGTATCACCATCATACAGCGCCTCGCGCCCCCAAGGGTCGGCATCATCTGGGCCGTCAATCAGCAGCGTTACACATTTGGAACGGATACCGGTTTTGAGCATTGCTTCCTTGCCGTGGAAGTCCTTTTCCAGATCAATAAACCGATCCAATCCGGCCTCTTGCGGTGTGGCATCRCGACCCAGTTCYGTCCCAAAGGCGCGATAGGATTTTTCCTGCCTGAGCCAGTTTTGCGCSCGYCCGCCRACCAGTTTCATYCCATGYTTTTCACCCGCKSTAACCAGTTGRTCCCACAGGTAATTTTGCATYTCRATCGGGTGATGYAAYTCCCAYCCCAGTTCACCAGTATAAGCCACCCGAATAGCGCGGACCGGACACATRCCCAGTTCRATATCCCGCATYGTCAGSCAWGGAAAACGTTTGTTCGAAAGAACAGTTTCAGGATCGGCGTCMCGCACGATWTCTTTCAGAATGTCGCGTGAATTTGGCCCGGCRAGYGCRAATACRCCCCACTGRTTGGTGACGTCATGGATATCGATCCAGCCGAATTCRYCCATCTTATCTGCGGCAGCTTTGCGCAAAAAGTCAGCRTCGTATGCAGTCCAGGCCCCGGCGGAAACCAGATAATATTCATCCTCTGCCAACCGCACGATGGTGTATTCGGTGCGCGTCGTACCCGCCGATGTCAGAGCGTAGGTCAGGTTTATCCGCCCTGCCTTGGGTAAGCGATTACAAGTAAACCAGTCCAGAAACTGTGYCGCCCCCGGMCCGCGCACCAGATGTTTGGTAAACGCTGTGGCATCAATCAGGCCCGCTGTTTCACGGATTGCTTTGGCTTCGTCATGGGCAAATTGCCACCAGCCACCGCGCCGGAATGAGCGCGAGTCATGGTCGCTAAACCCCTGAGGAGCATAATAATTTGGCCGGTCCCAGCCGTTGACCCGTCCGAACTGCGCGCCAGCGGCCTTTTGGCGGTCAAAAGCAGGTGAGGTGCGCAATGCGCGGCAGGCTTCACGTTCTTCGTCTGGGTGGTGCAGAACGTAGACGTGGGAATAACATTCTTCGTTTTTGCGCGACGCATATTCGGTTGTCATCCAATCGCCGTAGCGCTTCGGGTCGAGGCTTGCCATGTCGATCTCGGCTTCGCCTTCTACCATCATCTGGGCCAGATAGTAGCCCACGCCACCGGCCGCGGTAATCCCAAAGGAAAACCCTTCTGCCAGCCACATATTTCGCAAGCCCGGCGCCGGKCCRACCAGCGGATTTCCGTCCGGKGTGTAACAGATCGGGCCGTTGAAATCRTCTTTCAAACCGGAGGCTTCGCARGAAGGAATGCGATGKATCATCGCCATRTACTGTTCTTCGATMCGCTCCAGATCAAGCTGGAACAGGTCTGCGCGRAAGCTGTCGGGTACGCTGTATTCAAACCGCGCCGGGGCGCCTTTTTCATAGACGCCGAGTATCCAGCCTCCGCGTTCTTCCCGCACGTAGGATTGCGCATCTGCGTCGCGGATAACCGGGTGCTCCGGGTTTTTTTTGCGCCATTCCACCAGCGCTGGATCRGAGTCCATTACAATGAATTGATGTTCAACCGGGATGGCAGGGATCTTGATGCCGAGCAGTTTTGCGGTGCGCTGAGCGTGGTTGCCCGTAGCCGTAACCACATGTTCGGCAGTGATGACAATCTGCTCATCCGACGGCACCAGATTTCCGCCTTTTTCCAACATCTTAGTGCAAGTCACCCGCCATTCCGAACCGGTCCATTCATACGCGTCTGCCTGCCATTTCCGTTCAATCACGCAGCCATGCTGTCGGGCACCCTTGGCCATCGCCTGCGTCACGTCGGCAGGGTTAATGTAGCCATCAGTCGGATGGTAAATCGCGCCTTGCAGGTCGTCAGTGCGGATCAGGGGCCAGCGGTCCTTGATGTCACTGGCGGTTAGCCATTCAAACGGGATGCCAACGGTTTCAGCTGTGGCCGCATAGAGCATGTATTCGTCCATGCGTTCAGCGGTTTGCGCCATGCGCAGATTGCCAACCACGGAAAAACCTGCGTTCAGGCCGGTTTCAGCCTCTAGGCTTTTGTAAAAGTTCACGGAATAGTCGTGTATATGGGTGGTCGCATAGCCCATATTGAACAGCGGCAACAGCCCTGCCGCGTGCCAGGTAGAGCCGGACGTCAGTTCATCGCGCTCCAGCAACATGGTATCCCAGCCGGCCTTGGCCARGTGATACGCCACCCCTGCCCCAACCGCGCCGCCACCGACAACCAGTGCTTTTACATGGGTTTTCATGGCTGCGATTCCTTGCTTGTTTTRTTGGCCTAACATGGCGAAATCAGAGGATATTGGGAAGTGGCAGCCGACCGAAATTAGCGCAAAACCGACGAAATCCGGATCTGYATCAAAAGCGTCGGGTTTTCGTATGGCAACCTGTTAGGGCAAATATATCTGGAATGATGGGCCAGATTCCACGTTTTGCTCAATTTATCGGAATAGCGCCCTGTACCCCATAGCGCATTGCCTCGGTAAATGTTACATTACGGCAATCAAAATACTTTTTTTGACCCGTTAAGGTGCCCGAACATGCGACGCTTTTTGAAAATCGCTTTTCCCAGTTTCATCTTTGGCGCAGTATTTGGTGCCGCGTTCTGGTATCTTGCTTCACCGCTTTGGATCGACCGGGTGGTCAGCGAAACGCTGGTACAATCCGCCGAAAGTGAAGTCATCTCAACCGGCACTTTCCTGGGCGTTGACGGGTCGCATCAGGCGTCTGGTCAGGCCAGCCTTGTGCGTCAGCCAGATGGAAGGGTGGAGCTGCAATTTGCAGACTTTAACGTCAGTAACGGCCCGGACCTGAAGGTCTGGCTGATCAGCCATCCCGACCCGCAGGGGGCGGGGGATGTGAAGACRTCAGAGCAACTGCAACTTAGCCCTCTTAAGGGTAATATCGGAGATCAGGTTTATACGCTGCCCGAAGGTACGGATGTGTCGAAGTTTCAATCCGTRGTGATTTATTGCCAGCAGTTCAGCTTTATGTTTGCGGCAGCACCGCTGAGCTAATACTGGCACACACCGGAATGCGCGCCAAGAATATTTTCAGACGCCAACCAGTTTGGCGCGGCTGACCAAAAACCCAATCCAGATCATCGAGATCAGCAAAATTCTGTAGCCCCTAAAAGCTGCAAGAAATCGAAGCCCCGCGACTATGCTTTTGCCGTTTGGCCTGGTCAGGCCCCTGCCAACCGGGCAGGTTTTGCGCGAAACAATGCCAGCGCGGCGACAACCCAAAAGCCAGAGCGTAGGACCATTGCACCCAATGTGCGTGTTTCATACGCGCCGCCAGAACTGATGTGCCAGGCGAACAGTGCAAATACAGTTACAATTGAAACCGCAAGAACTGCGGCCAGCGGTTTGGCCCATTGTTTGCCAAACGCAATGGCGACACCGGCCAGAATGTAGATCGGGCCAGACAGGAAATTGAACCAGAGTACAAAATTGACAACATCACCTGCGGCTTGAACGGCGGCGAGATTGCCTAACAGCACTTTGCCGCCCGATACGATTGTCAGGGTTCCGAAGAGAATTGCGAAAATGCCGAGAGCGATCTTCCAGATAGAGCGTTTCATCCTGGGTTCCTTTTTGTGGCTGGATAATTTGTTAGTTATTACTCACTAACTAATTAGATCACAACAAAACGTCAAGGGCTAGAAGCTGGATTAAGCTGGAGTTTTGGCAAGCTCTGTTGCCAGCAGATCAAACACCATGCGGATACGCCGGCTGGAGGTCAAATCACGGTGCGCCACCAGCCAGATCGGGAACATTAATGGCTCATGGTCAGGCAACACCCGTTCCACAAGCGGTTCAGCATCGCCAATGTTGCCATCCAAGATGCCGATGCCCACGCCCTGTTTTACCAGCGCCCACATGACCAGATAGTTTTCCGTCAGGATCGGGAAGTTTTTTTCCGTAAGATTAAGCCCCATTGAATTCAGGCCCYTTAAAAACCCTCCGGAACTATCGATGCTGATAAATTCTGCATCACGCAGATCAAAGGGCAGTTTCGGGTTGCCGATGCGTTTCAAATAGCCGGGGGTGGCATATAACCGGGCGGGAACATCTTTGATCTTTTTGGCAATCAGGTCAGGCTCTGTCGGGCGGAAGTTGCGGATGGCGATATCGGCCTCGCGGCGGCGCAGATCACTGGGGCTGTTGGACGCSACGATTTCAATCCTGATSCCRGGTTCCAGTAACCGCAGCTTGGCAATGATCCGCGGTAATTCCATGGCAGCATAGGTTTCGCTGGCGGCAATGCAGATCGTRCCTTCAATAGATTGCGATTGACCAAAGGARGTAAGCGARACCCGCCCCGCCGCTTCGCCCATGGCRCGGACATGGTCGAGTAGTTCCAAACCACCTGGAGTCAGGGTCAGCCCGCGCCCGACCCGTTCAAACAACACAACACCAAGTTCCTGCTCCAGCGCGTCCACCTGGCGACCTAACGTCGGCTGCGCCATACCAAGGGCGCGGGCCGCAGCTGAAAGCGAGCCTTCTTCCGCTGTCACCAGAAACGCTCGCGCGCGGTTCCAGTCAAATTTGATCGAACGCCAATCCATGCGTATTTGCATATCAAACTGACGGAATTGGTCAATATGAATGGAAATATTTGTCAGCTAAAAGGCGTCAACAAACTGAAGATCATCTGAACTTTTTACTTAACCAAGGCACTCGCAAATATATCCCACAGGATTGCTCCTGGGGGCGCTGATCCCGCTTTGCCTGATGAATGGACGCGATATGCCACAAAGACCTAACAGGGCAATCCCCGAGGCAATAGCAACAAAACTGTTTGGCCTATTTTTTATTATCGCATTTTTATCCTACGGAGCCGGTTCGACGATGATGGATTCCGTTACCGCCGCCCCGGRTTTTCTGGCGGATCTGCGTGCAAACAGTTCAATGCTGGTTACCGCAGGAGTCCTGATGGCGGTGGTTCATACCTTCRTAAATATCGCCCTGCCGGTTTTGATGTTGCCGATTCTGAAGCCCCACAACCAGAACCTGACCTACGGGTATTTTGGCCTTGCGATTACGGCTACTTCGGTGCTTGCGGTTGGCGTTATATTCTTGCTGATGCTAATCCCATTNGGTCAGGCCYATGCGATTTCCGGCCCGGAGCTGGGTGCGCAATATCAGACCTTCGCCGAGCTTCTGAACGCCGGGAGTAGAATTTCTTATCACCTTGGCATGGCAATCTGGGCCCTTGGTGGGCTGATGTTTTGCGCAGTGCTTTACCAATCCAAACTGCTGCCAGGCTTTTTGCCGGTATGGGGTGTGATTGGCTATGTCACGCTGGCGGYCGGGTCTGTTTCCGAGCTGTTCGGCCGTAATGAGCTGGTTGAAACCATCAGTGTAATTCCGGGTGGCTTGTTCGAAATCACGCTAAGCATCTGGATGATATTCAGGGGCTTCAATCGCRAAACTCAAATCCTTACCNCCCAACATTAACCCTATAAATCAGAGGAAATAATCCAATGAAAGCCGCTACATACAAAAAATATGGYCCCCCTGACRTGGTACAMATCATAGATATCSCCACCYCWATCCCCRCCGACAATCAGGTGTTGATCCGCRTCCAYGCAACCACSGTAAGCASCGGCGACTGGCGCGCACGAAGTCTGGATATGCCAACCGGCATGGGGCTGATTGGGCGGCTGGTATTTGGCGTATCTGGCCCGCGCAAAGCGGTGCTTGGCACKGAATTGTCTGGCGTGATCGAAGCTGTCGGCAAGGCCGTAACCAAGTTTGAAGTCGGYGAYGAAATCATTGCCTATCCCGGTGCCGGCATGGGCGCACATGCCGAATTCCTGACCATGGCAGARGACGCTCCAATCGCTCCAAAGCCCAACAACCTAAGCTTTGAACAGGCCGCGGCAATTCCCTTTGGCGGTGACACGGCGCTGGATTTTCTGCGCGACAAGGGCAACATCCAGAGCGGTGAAAAAGTGCTGATAGTCGGGGCGTCCGGYGCWGTTGGTAGCTCGGCAGTTCAGTTGGCAAAACACTTCGGGGCAGAAGTTACTGGCGTTTGCAGTACGGCTAATCTGGAACTGGTAAGGTCGCTTGGCGCCGATCATGTGATTGACTACAAGACCGAAGATTTCTGCAAAAACAAYCKGTTATACGACATAATCGTCGACACCACCGGGACAGCACCCTGGGCGCGTTCAAAAAATTCGCTTACCKCAACCGGGCGTTTGTTGCTGGTTAACGGTAGTCTTTGCGACATGCTGGCGGGCGGTTTTGTGTCCAGAAGACATGGCAAAAAACTGATCCCCGGYGTGGCAAATGGCAGTGCGGCGAACCTGCGTTTTCTTGTCGATCTGGTCGAGGATGGATCGTTTAAACCATTGATAGATCGCAGTTATTCCCTTGATCAGATCYGCGCGGCCCATGCCCATGTCGATASCGGGCGCAAGAAAGGCAGCGTTGTGATCAGCGTTGTTCCCACCCATCCGCAAGCTCGTTCAGTAGCTTAGACAAATTCATTGAAAGACAAGAAAATGACAACGCAATCGCGGACAATTTCACCGGTTTCCTACGCTAGAATTACCGGGTTACTTTACTTGATCATCGCCGTTTGTGGTGGTTTCTCAATTGGTTACGTGCCGAGTGTAATTATGGTGGCAGGTGACTCCGCCGCCACGCTACAGGCGTTGGCGGACAACACCGGCTTGTTCCGGCTGGGCATCCTTGGCGACACTGTTGTGTTGCTGGCAGAGGTCATCATAACGGTGATGCTATACATTATGTTCAAACCAATTAGTCCAACATTATCAATGRTTTGTGCGTTTGCACGGCTGTCGATGATTATGGTGATGGCGGTGAACCTATTGATCAATATCATGCCGCTGATCCTGATCGACAGCATCAGCCCGGAGCAGACCATGACGCTGTTCAAAGCCCATCAATATGGCGTCTACATCTGGGGTATCCTGTTCGGGTTACACTTGCTGGTACTTGGCTATCTTATTGTTAAATCAGGATTTTTCCCGCGTGTGCTGGGCTGGATGATGCTGCTTGGATCGCTTGGATATCTGATTGAAGGCATCACAAAAATCACCGCGACCGAGGGCACATATCTGGGCTGGATGATCATCGGGTTGCTGATTCTGGTGACCATCGGAGAGCTGTCGTTTGCGCTCTGGCTGCTGGTTAAGGGCATTAACCTTCCATCCAAACAGGTGAAATTATGAAAGCTGTCATTTACAACAAATACGGGGGCTCCGAAGTTTTGGAAATACAGGACATCCCCCGCCCCGTTCCGGAAAATAACGAGGTTCTAATCAAGATCTTCGCAACGACAGTTACCCCCGTCGATACGATTTTCCGATCGGGCGCATCGAAACTCGCAAGGCTTTACAGTGGACTATTCAAGCCCAAGAAAAGCATTCTTGGAACGGAGCTGGCAGGCGTTATCGAAAGTATCGGTGCAAGCGTCACCGCATTTAAACCCGGTGATCGTGTGTTCGCCGCCGCCCCCGACGGGTTTGGGGCGCACGCACAGTACATCACCATCGCCGAGGATTCAGCGATATCCAAAATTCCCAAAGACTTGGAATTTGAAGACACTGTCGCAATCTGCAACGGTGGCCTGACGGCACTGCCTTTCTTGCGTGACCATGCAAACCTGCAAGCTGGTCAGACAATACTGATCATCGGCGCGGCGGGCTCCATCGGCACGGTCGCCGTGCAACTGGCCGCCAGTTTCGGGGCGAAAGTCATCGGCGTTTGCAGCACAGCGAACAAGGAAATGGTCCGCGCTCTCGGTGCTGAACA
>NVTR01000046.1 GCA_002732955.1 Marinosulfonomonas sp. | reverse complement strand
CGCCGGGCTAGGCCTTAGCCGGGGTTAACTTACCGAGCCGTCGATCTTCATTGCCAGTGCGTGTATCCGGTTGATGATATCCGGGCCAAGGGCGGTGTGGATGGCGCGGTGGCGCTGAATGCGCGATAGATCATCGAACGCGGCGGCGGAAATTGTCAGTTTAAAATGGCTTTCGCCACCCTCCTGAAAGCCGGCGTGGCCGCGGTGACTTTCGCTTTCGTCTTCTACAATCAGCACGTCCGGCTGGAACGCCGCCTGCAATTTCGCCTGTATTTCTTCTGTAACTGACATTTTTCGCCGTTATCCCCCTTCAATCCTCTGACAAATGGTCTAGACTGCCTAGTCCGAGTCGAAAAGGTAATTTGCTATGGTAAAGTCCGACCCGTTTGGTTTTGATATGTCCGTATCCACGGATAAAAAGAAACGTACCCGTGGCAAACGCGGTATGTCGGGCGCCTTTGAAACCTCGACCCGTAATTGCGAACACCCGGAATGCACCGAGCACGGCCAGTACCGCGCGCCAAAATCCCCCGATATTCTGGACGACTATTTCTGGTTTTGCAAAGAACATGTGCGCGAGTACAATCTGAAATGGAATTTCTTCAACAGCGCCACCGAAGAAGAGATGAAAGACCAGATAGATAAAGACCGGGTGTGGGAGCGTGAAACCAAGCCGTTCAAACGCGGTGAGGAAGACCGCGCCTGGTCACGTTTGGGCATTGATGACCCGCATCAGGTGCTGGGCGGTAACGCCACGCAAAACCCTGGCAAATCCATCACCGGCACCCGCACCCTGCCCGCGATTGAACGCAAGGCGGTCAATATTCTGGAAGCCAAAGACCACTGGACCAAGACCGAAGTGCGCAAGCAATACAAAGCCCTGATCAAAGTGCTGCACCCGGATATGAACGGTGGCGATCGTTCACAGGAAGAACAGTTGCAGGAAGTTGTCTGGGCCTGGGATCAGATCAAGAGCAGCCGGTATTTTAAGAAGTAGGTTGGGGGGGGTTGGCACTGCTGAGGAATGATGGGACTCTGTCACAGTGACCAATGTCCAATATGCGGACGAAACCGCCGTTCTTTTTATGTCTACTTTTGCATTGGGACCAAAGCAAACTATGGATGCGGTGGCCTATAAAGCTTCCCTGCCTCATAGAGTTGAGCAATTGGACTGAATAACTTGCTTTGCATCTCGGTAAATTTCTTCAACAATCTCAGCTGCAGGCATGGTTTCTCGGACCAGTGCTACGCCCTGACCTGACCAAAGAGACATGGCTGCGACATCGCCGGTGGTCTCGGGTCCTGGGGTGCGGCACTGGTATCTCACCACCACATCCCCGTCGGGACCATAGCCAATAGCCTCTTGCTCACCTGGACGACTTCCCGTTTCAGGACTTCCAGCAGCTTTCCAATTGTTAGAAGTCGAGTTCACTAAAGTGCGATGCGGAGCGTTTGCCCAATTCACATCATAAAGATCACGATACCATTCCGTCTGATCTTCTGATGCGGCCAGAATTTGTTGGCGATATTCTTGATGAATCGTGGCCTCTTTGCTGGCTAGAAAGCGAGTGCCTACCCATACGCCTGATGCACCGAGCATCAGTGCCGCCGCCATTCCACGCCCATCCGCGATCCCACCCNCAGCAACGACAGGAACAGACACAGCGTCTACAACCGCAGGCACCAGGGCCATCGTGGCCACATTTCCCCACACATGGCCCCCTGCCTCCCATCCTTGTGCGACAATGATGTCTGCGCCAGCATCAGCAGCGATCCTTGCTTCCTCCGCATTGCCTACGGTCGACATTACGACAAGACCGCCTCTCTTGGCCGTTTCTATCGCTGCAGGCTCCATTCCCCAAAAAAGAGAAACTGCAAATACTTCATTTTCGATGCAAGCATGTAATTTTTCTTCATACGAAAACGACAAATTTAGATTCACGGCAAAATTTCGGTTGGTCAATGCACGGACATGCTTGATACCTTCGCGGACGTTTTCGTGAGACCCACCCCACAACGGAATTGTGCCAAATCCACCTGCTTCGCAAACAGCAGCAACCAGATTTGGCCCTACTGCTCCGCCCATGGGAGCTGAAATGATTGGCTTTTCGATATCCAAAACGCTGCAGAGGTCAGTTTTCAATTTCTTCCTCCCAAAAATTCACTCCCACAAAGTGGGACCGAAGCAAGTACAAAGTCAAGGAATTCGGAACCCCCATTGGTGTAGGAAGCAGTCGTTAGTTGCGTTGCAGAAACTGGTCATATTGGGCTCCAAACCGTCATTAACGGAATCCCAACAACAGCGTCGTGCCTGACCTTGGAAGGGCACGAAAGTTGGGCTCTGCCCGGCCCATTGGTGTATGGGGAGTATCCTCTCTGCGAAAAGTCAGCCCTTCACCRCTTGCTCCTCTGCCCCTTCACTCACCAACTTACCAAACTCCGCCATCGCCATGATAATATCACGCAGGTTCTGACCCAATTCGGTCAGTTCGTATTCGGTTTTCGGCGGCACCACCGGGTAGATGGTTTTTTCGACCAGACCGTTGTCGATCAGCATGTTCAGCCTTGTGGTCAGGATTTTCGGGCTGATGCCGGTCAGGGCGCGCTGCAATTCGGAAAAGCGTTTTTTACCGCCCAATAGTTCCAGACCGATGCGGGTGGTCCATTTGCCGTCCAGAATATTGGCCGCGACCCGAACCGGGCAGCCGGAGGAGACCTGCTGGGTGTAGGCCCGGGTCTCTGATTTATTCATCGCTTGCATTTATCTTATACTTTCCAAAAAGTACCTACTTCCTTTTGTATAGTGTCGAGCGTAACTGTCCGTCAAGCGCTTATAGCGCCATCAAAAAGGAACAAAYTCATGACCWAAACCAAAATCGTTTGTTACATCATTGCAGCGTCGCAGTTCATTCTGGGTGCATTGTACCTGTTTGCACCGCAGTTTTTCATCGCCATTCAGGGAATGACGCCAATCGGCGCCGACATCGGGTATCCGTTGGGGATGCTGGCCGGTCGTTTTCTGGTATACGGTGTTGGCATGGTGCAGATCGCGCGGGAACCGGTTAAATACCGGGTCTGGCTGGACGGCATGATCGCCATTCAGGCAATTGATCTGTTAGCCGGCCTGTTTTACACGGCCACTGGTACAGTTACGCTGGAAATCTCAGGCATCGCGATGTTTGATGCGGCGCTGTTCATCGGGCTGCTGTTGTGGATCCGTCCCGCCGACGATGAAATGGCTGTGGCAGCGGCCAGATCTTAGGGAAACCGAGCTACAAAACCAACAATCCGCGCCGGTCGGGCGCGGATTATACGTGTTTGGTGAAGGCTGGTTTTAAGCGTCAACAAACTTCAGGCTAACCCCGTTCAGACAGTGGCGCTTGCCGGTAGGCGCTGGTCCGTCGTCAAAGATATGGCCGAAATGGCTGCCACAGCGCCGGCAATGSACCTCRRYSCKYWYSCKSARMARRMTGYKGTCMTCYWTGGTGCSCACRGCSYYSGGCARGGAKTSCCAGAAMSWYGGCCAGCCGGTGCCGCTGTCAAATTTCGCTTCCGACGAATAAACCGGCAAATCACAGCCCTGACAGTGATAGGTGCCTGCGGCCCAGTTTTTATCCAGCGGGCTGGAGCCGGATTTTTCGGTGCCCTGTCTGCGCATGACCTTGTATTGGATCGGTGACAGCAGCGCCTTCCATTCGGCCTTGGTGCGGGTCACCTCAAAGTTTTCGGCGGCAAACGCTGTGCCACCCAAGGCAGGAACGGCAATGGCAGCCGTTGAAAGTTTCAAAAAATTACGCCGTTTCATCTGTTTTCTCCTGAACGCGGGTTTGATATTTGTCCCCCCTATAAGGCCATGAAACAGCGCTTTTGAATACGTCGCTGTTGTGTTTGTGATGATAGTTCAACTGAAAATACAGGTTCTGCACGGGAATTTGACCGATAATTGTGCAAATGTTTCATATGTTCTGCGCCATATGTTTCAATATTTACCCAATACTTGCGTCGAATTACCCACCGCTTGCGCGTTGACCTTCCCAAAATAATCGCCCAAAACACGGACGACGCGGACGATAGCCGCTCCCTTACAACTCCTATGACGAGAAAAATTATGGCAGACGGAACGATGGATACAAACGCGAAACCAACCGAAGACCTGTCGGTCCGGGAACTTTTTGGCATCGACAGCGATATGCAGGTCAAGGGATTTGCCGAGAAAATGGACCGGGTGCCGGATATTGACAGCACCTATAAGTTCGATCCGGACACCACGCTGGCCATTCTGNCCGGATTTTCCCATAATCGCCGGGTGATCATTCAGGGTTATCACGGCACCGGCAAATCGACCCATATTGAACAGGTAGCTGCACGGCTGAACTGGCCTTGCGTTCGGGTGAACCTCGACAGCCATATCAGCCGTATCGATCTGATCGGTAAGGATGCGATCAAGCTGAAAGACGGCAAGCAGATCACCGAGTTTCAGGAAGGCATCCTGCCCTGGGCGCTGCGCAATCCAACGGCGATAGTCTTTGACGAATACGATGCGGGCCGGGCGGATGTTATGTTCGTGATCCAGCGGGTGCTGGAGCATGACGGCAAACTGACGCTACTGGACCAGAACACCATCATCACGCCGCACCCGTCGTTCCGGCTGTTTGCCACGTCTAATACTGTGGGGCTGGGCGATACCACCGGGCTGTACCACGGGGTGCAGCAGATCAATCAGGCACAAATGGACCGCTGGTCGATGGTGGCGACGCTGAATTATCTGAGCCATGACGCTGAGGTGATGATCGTKTTGTCRAAGAACCCGTCGTATAATACCGATAAGGGCCGCCGCGAGATTTCGCAGATGGTGACGGTGGCCGACCTGACCCGCACCGCGTTTATGAATGGCGATCTGTCAACGGTGATGAGCCCGCGCACAGTGATCACCTGGGCGCAGAATGCGAGCATMTTYCGCAATATCGGTTATGCGTTCCGSCTGTCGTTYCTGAATAAGTGCGAYGAGCTGGARMGSCAGACCGTGGCCGAGTTTTACCAGCGTTGTTTTGATGAGGAACTGCCGGAAAGTGCGGCGAGCATGAGTTTGGGGTGAAAGCCTGAGTTGACGCCCGATCTGAATTTTTCCTGAACCGCACTGTCATAACGGGTTTTTCCCTGTAAGTTGGGCGCATTGGGTTTAGGGGATTTTAGATGAAAATTGCAGTAATGGGCGCCGGTGGCATCGGCGGGTATGTCGGCGGTCGCCTGGCCGAAAGCGGAGAAGAGGTTCACCTGATCGCAAGGGGCGCCCATCTGGCCGCGCTGCGCGAAAACGGGTTACGTGTCGAGACTCCGGACGGTGAGTTTGCAGTCAGGAACATTTCTGCAACCGACGATCCGGCTGAAATAGGCCCTGTGGATATCGTGCTTTTTACGGTGAAACTGGCGGATACCGAAAGCGCTGCCGCGCTGCTGGCCCCGTTGCTCGGCCCGCAAACCAGGGTGGTCAGCCTGCAAAACGGCATCGATTCCGCAGGGTTGATCGCCCGCCATATCGACGCTGGCGCGGTTGCACCGGGCACTATTGTGATGGCGGCCTACATCAAAGAGCCTGGGGTGATCACATTTCCCGGCGGGCGCCAGCTGATTGCTTTTGATGGCCAGAAAGGCAACGGGGTTTTGTCTGCATTCGCGACCGCTTGCAACCGCACCAATGGGATCACAGCGGAAACCAGCGACGATGCACCACGAATGGTCTGGCGCAAATTTGTGGCCCTAAGCGCGTTCTCTGCGGTAACGGCGATCACCCGGTTGCCCGCTGGCATTCTTCGTGAAAATCCCGAGGCATTGGCCCTTTTCAAACAGCTGCTTGCCGAAAGCATCGATGTGGCGCGTGCCAACGGCCATGATTTCGACGCCGATGTATTTGACGCTGTGGTAAATATTATCATGACGCAACCGCCAAACATGAAATCATCATTGCTGGTCGATCTGGAAGCAGGAAAACCAACTGAGGTTGCATGGCTATCTGGCAGGATACACAGGCTGGGGCAGGAAARCGGCGTGCCGACGCCGGCCCATTCTGTCGTCTGGTCGGCGTTGTCACCGGTTCAGGATGGCCCGGTGGATATGCCATAGAGCCGCAAATTCGGGGTCTTGAATGATCCGGCCTGCAGTGCGATTTAAAGACCATGAACAACCCAAACGACAACCCCGCTGATCCGTTCAAAAAGGCCCTCGCCGAGGCCACCAAGGTCATGGCCGATGACCCGGAACTTAATATCAGCTATTCGGTGGACCCGCCGGGGCTGACGGCTGACACTATCCGCYTGCCGCAGGTWTCKCGMCGGATGACMCGGGCYGAGGTKTTGCTGGCGCGYGGYWCGGCCGAYGCSTTTGCGTTGCARAAGAAACACCGCGATGTGGCCACCTATAACCGCTRTCGCCCGCAGGGGCAGTTGGCTTGTGATATTTATGAGGCGATGGAAATCGCCCGTTGCGAAGCCATTGGCGCGCGTGAAATGCCCGGCACGGCAGGCAATATCGACGCCAAGATATTAAACGAGGCCGAGCGTAAAGGCTACGCTGACATCAAGGACAGTTCCGACGCGCCTTTGCCGGTTGCCGCCGGATTGCTGGTGCGCCATCTGGCGACGGGTCGCCCCTTACCCAAGGGGGCGGACAATATCATGGAGTTGTGGCGCGGCTTCATGGAAGAGCGCGCCGGTGAGACGCTGGAAAACCTGGATGAAACCCTGGGCGATCAGGTGGAATTTGCCCGGTTTGCRCGYCAGGTGATTGAGGATTTCGGCTACGGCGATCAGCTGGGCGATGACCCSGATATGGAAGACCCSGAYCARGAMGATGAGGCCAGCGCCGAGGATGAGGACGATCCTGAAAGCAGCGGTGAGCAGGATGACGACAGCGGCGAAGACGCTGACGCCAACCCCGAGCAGTCSCARGAAGACACGCTGGACGAAAGTCAGGCGCAGGTGTCGATGGATGACATGTCGGACGCCGATATGGGCGAAGAAAGYGAAATGCCMGAGGGTGAGGCSCCAATCGACCCCCCGGCCCCGCAACCGGTGTCCGAAGCAGACCCGGATTATCGGATTTATCAGGACAAGTTTGACGAAGAAATAAAGGCCGAAGAACTGGCGGAACCGGCMGAGCTGGAACGGCTGCGCGCTTACCTCGACCAGCAGCTTGAGCCGYTAAAGGGTGCGGTGTCGCGGTTGGCGAACAAACTGCAACGCCGMYTKCAGGCGCARCARAACCGMAGCTGGGAATTTGATCTGGAAGAAGGCACGCTGGATGCTGGCCGTCTGGCGCGKGTGGTGGCAAACCCGACGACGCCGCTKAGYTTCAAGATGGAAAARGACACCGATTTCAARGATACGGTGGTRACGCTGCTGCTGGATAATTCCGGATCGATGCGCGGGCGGCCAATTTCTATCGCCGCKATTTGYGCTGACGTGTTGGCCCGTACGCTGGAACGCTGCGATGTAAAGGTGGAAATCCTTGGCTTCACCACCCGCGCGTGGAAAGGCGGACAGGCCCGCGAAGAATGGCTGACGGGGGGGCGYGARCAGCAACCGGGGCGGCTGAAYGATCTKCGCCACATTATCTATAAATCYGCCGACACGCCGTGGCGCCGGGCCCGGCCCAATCTGGGGCTGATGATGAAGGAAGGCCTGCTAAAGGAAAATATCGACGGCGAAGCGCTGGAATGGGCGCACCGTCGGATCTGTATCCGGCAAGAGGCGCGTAAAATCCTGATGGTGATTTCGGATGGCGCRCCGGTGGATGACAGCACACTTTCAGTCAATCCAGCCAATTATCTGGAAAAACACCTGCGCGACGTGATTGCACTGGTGGAGCGGCGCCGGATGGTGGAATTGCTGGCAATTGGTATTGGTCACGATGTGACCCGGTATTATGACCGCGCMYTGACGATCACCGATGTGGAACAACTGGCCGGCGCGATGACCGAACAGCTTGCCAGTCTGTTTGATAATGATCCCCGTGCACGGGCGCGGTTTGCCGGGATAAATAAGGTGGCTTAGGCTTCTTCTGTTCAAAGGGCTCCGCCCGTTTTATCGCTGAAATGGCCCCCCGGGCCCTTTCTATTTCGCTCCAAACTCCGCCGGAGGCAAAAATCTTAGATAAGATTTTTAATTTTCTGACCTTCGGTGAGAGTATTTGTAAACAGAAGAAATTATGAGGTGGGTGATGTTCCAGAGTTTTTCCGAAAATACAAACCCCAATGATGGTCCATCGCGGTTGGCTGATTTACGACGAAAACTGGCGACGGCGGAACTGGACGGTTTCCTGATCCCGCGGGCAGATGCTTTTCAGGGTGAATATGTTGCCCCCCATGACGCGCGGCTGGCCTGGCTGACAGGCTTCACCGGTTCGGCCGGATTTTGCATTGCGCTGGCGGATCGGGYCGGGGTTTTCATTGACGGGCGCTACCGGGTGCAGGTCAAGGCGCAGGTGGATACCGATCAATTTACGCCGGTACACTGGCCGGAAGTTAARCCATGGGACTGGTTGATGGAGGCGCTGCCAAAGGGGGGAAAAGTTGGATTTGACCCGTGGCTGCATACCGCCTCYGAARTCGAMGGGTATCGTGAAGGCCTTATCGGCAGTGGCATTGAACTGGTTGCGGGCGATAATCTGGTGGATCGCATCTGGGCGGATCAACCGCCGCGCCCCAGTGGCAAAGTCACCGCCTACCCGTTGGAATTTGCAGGCGAGAAATCTGGTGAAAAGCGGACACGGATTGCCAAAATTCTGCTCGATGCAGGTCAAAGGGCCGCTGTGCTAACCTTGCCTGACAGCATCTGCTGGCTGTTGAATATCCGCGGCTCGGACATTGAACGMARSMCRRKGRYMMRSSCAWKKRCDAKVCYRATGGACGACGGCAGGATGCAGTTCTTCAGCGACCCGGAAAAAGTCAAAGACCTTGGTTCTGACCCTGATACTGAGGTTCTGGATTGGGCTGCGTTTGAAGGCGCGCTGGCCGCGCTGAAAGGCCCGGTTCGGGTGGATAAGGYGTCAGCGCCATTGCAGGTCGGCGACGTTCTGAAACGCGCCAATATTGAAGTCTCTTACGCTCAGGACCCTTGCATACTGCCGAAAGCCCGCAAAAACGCGGTCGAAATCGCCGGCACCCGCGAGGCGCATCTGCGTGACGGGGCGGCGATGGTGGAATTCCTGKGCTGGCTGGACGGTGCCAAGGATGAACCGGGGCTGACGGAAATTGACATCGTCACCAGGCTGGAGGGCTTCCGGCGCTCCACCAATATGTTGCTGGATATCAGCTTTGAAACCATCTGCGGTTCTGGCCCGAACGGTGCCCTGCCGCATTACCGGGTTTCAGACGAGAGCAATCGCACCCTGAAAGACGGCGATCTGATCGTGATCGACAGTGGCGGGCAATATTTTGACGGGACCACTGATATTACCCGCACGGTTTGTGTCGGCAATCCGGGGGTGGATGAGCGCGCCGCCTTTACCCGGGTGTTGCAAGGTATGATCACCATATCGCGGGTGCGTTGGCCACGGGGGCTGGCGGGGCGTGATCTTGATCCGCTGGCGCGCTATCCGCTCTGGGCTGCGGGGCAGGATTACGACCACGGCACCGGCCACGGTGTTGGCACATACTTGTGCGTCCACGAAGGCCCCCAACGGATATCCCGCTTGTCCGAAGTGCCGCTTGAACCTGGCATGATMCTGTCGAACGAGCCCGGATATTACCGTGAAGGGGCGTTTGGTATTCGCACCGAAAATCTGGTGGTGGTTCAAGAGGCGCCGGAACTGACCGGGGCGGACAAGCGCGATATGCTGAGCTTTGAAACCATTACCTTCGCACCGATTGAGCGCCGCCTGATTGACGTGGACATCCTTGCCCCGGCCGAGCGTAACTGGCTGAACASCTACCAYGCACAGGTCATTGAAAAAATCGCACCCCRGATCAGTGCCGCGGCAAAAGACTGGTTATTARCSGCCGCCGCCGCCATTTGACATGTACCGCGTTGACAGCAACCGCTAAGCTGCCCCGAATTCTGCGACAGGAGAACACCGTTGAACGATCATATCAAAATCAGACAGGCATCCGGTACSTGGGTACTGCGCGCCGGCGGTGCCGTGCTGGGGGAAACCACRCGCGCACTGGAACTGACCGAAGGGGAYTRCCCGCCGGTGATCTATTTCCCCCGCGAAAACATCGCCATGGCAATGCTGGAAGGCTCGGACACCGCGTCCCATTGCCCGCATAAGGGGGATGCCAGCTATTATTCGATCCAAACCAARTCGGTGCTGATCAAGGATGCTGGCTGGTCCTATGAAGCTCCAATGGAAGGCATCGAAGCGATAAAGGATCACATCGCGTTTTATCCCGGCAAGGCGACGGTTGAGCAGGTCTGACCCTTCTTCTTTTCAAAAATACTTCCCGCGCGGAGCGCACCGGTCGGACCCGTCAGGGTCCGATCCTGATTATCGTGCRGCCGCAGGCTGCTCAATTATGCCGTTTACGAATGTTCCTCCGCCGCCGTTGCTGACAGTGCTCGGTTGAAACATTTCAGCGCATCGACGTGGAACACCGCGCCCCACAGTTCGGGCGGCTGATCCTCTCCGCCCAGTGTTACCACCGGAATAAACGCAAGATTTGTCTTTTCAAACACTGGCATCGCGCTTTCCAGTGTCGCGTTGCCGTCAATATAAATACCCTGTTCGACCAGTTCCCAGCAGGCGTCTTCTGAGGCSGCRTTTTYAKCATCYTTGSSRCGCATCACTTTGGCRCAGGCGAAWGTYGCMAGCAGATAGGCTTGSGGTCCSGCYGCCAGATGRATGTTWCGCCKYTCCAGYAKCGTCAGGAAGAAYGAGCGATCCACAAGCGCCGATGAAAGCGCCGTAGACAACGACACCGCTACCATCACCGCAAGGCCGGTTTGCCAGTCGCCGGTCAGCTCAAAYACGATCARYGTGGTGGAWATTGGCGCGCCCARWACRGCCGCYGCCACYGCSCCCATKCCGGCCAGYGCGTACAGGGTTTCGGAACCGGAKACCTCNGGGAAWMRKSGWNGTGGCRATCARCCCRAAKGCCAGYCCGGTTARCGCKCCGACCATYAGGGATGGTGAAAATATCCCGCCRCCCATGCGYCCRGCCATGGTGATSGCGACGGCGACGGTTTTCAGGGCSGCAAAGACAATGACYTCCCAAAGCAATAATTCTCCGGTCAGCGCGGCGGATGTGGTTTCATARCCGACACCGATGATGTGCGGRAACCAGATYGCCAGCCCRCCCAGCATTGCCCCTGCCAGTGCCGGGCGCAGGTAGCGTGGCAGGTGGATTTTCTTTTGCACATAATTGCCSAGATCATCGGCCCAGAAGATTGAGCGCATCAGTACAACTGCCACCAGCCCGCAGATCAGACCGAGGATCAGGAAGGCCGGGAGTTCAACGTAGAATTCCAGGGTGTTGTCCAAGGGCAGGATAAATTCAGTAACATCACCAAACTGCCAGCGGCTGATGATGGTGCCGGCAGTAGCGGCGATCACAATCGGCGCGAAGGCGTGGACAGCGAAGTGGCGCAGGACGACTTCCAATGCGAACAATGTGCCGGCAATCGGAGCGTTAAAGCTGGCGGAYACGGCKGCTGCGACGGCGCAGCCCAGCAGGTCACGCCCGGTAATACCGTTGGCGCTAATCCGGTTTGAGACCCAACTGGAGATCACCGCAGCCATATGCACAACCGGGCCTTCCCGCCCCGATGATCCGCCGGTGGAAAGGGTGATCAGGGACGCGAAAATTGAGGCAATCCCGGCGCGGGTTTCAACGCGCCCTTCGTGCAGGGCGGCGCCCTCTATTACGTCTGCGACGTTGCGCACCTGTCCGTCACTGGTGAAAAAATGCAGGATCAGACCCACAATCAGCCCGCCACAGATCGGGATGATCAATATCCAGTACCACGGCAGGAATTGTGCAAATGTTTGCAGACTGGCCGGGTCATCTGTGCCGTACAACTGGCCCTGAATAGCCGATATGCCTTTGCGAAACAGCAGSGCCGCAAATCCGGCGGCGATACCAATAGCCAGCGCTATAAACCAGAACTGAACCTGTCCGGGGCCGCGTTTGCACAGCACGTTCCAGCCGCCCCGGCAGCTTTGCACGACGTTATTGCWTAAACCTGCAATTGCAGATTGCCTGGGCTTGGCCATGTTTCCCCGGTTTTCCCCTGCGCGGGTCTGGTTTCGCTTTGCCCAGACCGCCCGCATGGCCTAAGTTCACGCTCGGGTTAATACGAAAAGGCACCGTTATGGGCATCCAGGACGCAATWTCCGAGTTATCTTTGCTTTTAGGCAATCGCCTGACCCGATCCAAGTCCGATCTTGAAAGCCATGGCCAATCCGAGACGCATTTTCCGGTCACCCCGCCCGACGCGGTGGTCTATCCTGACAATACCGATGAAGTCGCGCGGATCGTGAGCATCTGTGCGGCGCAGGATTGCCCGGTGATCGGCTGGGGGACAGGCACCTCGCTGGAAGGACACACGCTGGCATTCAAGGGCGGGGTCACGGTRGATTTTTCACGGATGAACAAGGTGTTGCAGGTCAACGCCGAAGATATGAACGTGGTGGTGCAACCCGGTGTGACCCGCGAAGACCTGAATATTTATCTGCGTGATACCGGGCTGTTTTTTCCGGTGGACCCGGGCGCCAATGCCAGCATTGGCGGTATGGCGGCGACGCGGGCCAGTGGTACGACCGCGGTTCGATATGGCACGATGCGCGATAATGTGATGGCAACTGAGGTGGTTTTGGCCARTGGCGCGGTGATCCGTACCGGCAGTCGGGCGCGCAAATCTTCAGCCGGGTATGATCTGACCGGGATGATGGTKGGYTCRGAAGGSACRYTKGGRCTGATGACCGAGATTACCCTGCGACTGTATGGCCAGCCTGAGGCGGTGTCTTCGGCCGTGTGTGCCTTTCCCAACATAGACGACGCGATAAATGCGGTGATTACCACGATCCAGTTGGGCATTCCGATGGCGCGGATAGAATTTGTTGATGCGGCCACAGCGGCGGCGTTTAACAGCTATTCGGGTGTTGATATGCCGTTGCTGCCGCATCTGATGGTGGAATTTCATGGTTCAGACCGGGCTGTGGCGGAAGAGGCCGAGCGGTTCGGTGAAGTCGTTGCAGATTTTTCCGGCAGTGATTTCAAGTGGTCGGCGCAGGCCGAAGAACGCACCGCACTCTGGGCGATGCGCCACAATGCCTATTACGCCTGTGTGGCGATGCGCCCCGGKGCMAGYGCGATGGTGACCGATATTTGCGTGCCTATTTCCAAGCTTGCCGAGGCGGTGCGGGAAACACAGGCGGATATTGAAGCCTCGCCGCTGGAGGGCCCGATTTTGGGCCACGTAGGGGACGGTAATTTCCACGCAATCCTTTTGGTGGACCCGGATAACAGCGACGAAATGGACGCAGCACTGGAGCTTGCTAAACGTATGGCGACGCGCGCACTGGAACTGGGTGGCACCATAACCGGCGAACACGGGGTTGGAGTTGGTAAGCTGGATTATATGGGCGCGGAACATGGTGGCGCGTGGTCGGTTATGGGCGACATAAAGCGTGCGCTGGACCCGAAAAACATTATGAATCCGGGCAAATTGGTGCGGTTTAACTAGATGGCGATGCCGTTTTCGCACCCACACCGGAAACTRACCTTCAAACAACGGATGCGCCGGGGGCGGGCCTGTATCAATAAGGTGTTCCCGGTCGGCTCGCGGCTGATATTTGGGTTGCTGCTGATGGTCGGCGGCGTGTTTGGATTTTTACCGGTGCTGGGGTTCTGGATGATACCACTGGGTATCAGTATTGCGGCACTGGATACCCGGCTACTGCGGCGCCGGGTGAAAAAATGGCGTTCAAGTTAATCCCCTGTTCGCTGCAAACGAAGCCATGAGGTCAGCGCCAGCAGGGTCAACCCGCCTGACATTGCAATCAAAATGGTCATGCCGCCCAATAGACGGGCGTCAAATGCGCCGGTGACGAACAGACCTGTCCCCAATGGCATCAGAATGCGGGTTGACCAGATCAGGAACCGTTCAAGTGCGGTTTCAGATGGCAGGGTAAAGCTGAACACCACCAGCACCAGTGCTGCCACCAGCCACTTCATCGCCGAGATTTGTGCCTGCGCCAGAATCCGTTCAGCCGGGACTTGTTGACCGGCGTCTACCATATCGATGGACAGGAAAAGGTGGATATTCTCAAACAGGTCCAACCCGGCCACAAGRATTATACCTAAACCCGCAATCCATGCAGCGGCGCGATTAATATCAGCGTGGGTAAGCGCCGTCATGCCAATGGAAGTGAAGAACCCGATGATGAAAAACATATCCAGCAATAGAATTATACGTAAACTATCACCCGCAGCGGCCATTCGCGCACTGTAATCGGCGGGGTCGGCGAATATTTCAAAGATTTCCTGCGAAACACCGCCGCTTAGAAAACTTACTACCTGTTGCGCGCCAAAGATAACCAAGGTTACCAGATAGAGCCTTGTTACCAGTCTTAGCTTTTCAACGTATGTCATCGCATCCCCCTGTTCGCGGTTTTATCCTTTTAGCAGAACTTCTGCCGCCGCGCGCGCTTGATCTGTGATCGTATCGCCGGCCAGCATACGGGCGACTTCATCGACCCGGCTGGCATCATCCAGTGGCACAACTTTCGACAGGGTCGCACCCTTATTGACCGATTTTTCAACCCGCCAGTGGTGCTGACCCTTTGCTGCAACCTGCGGCGAATGGGTGACCACCAGAACCTGGGTATCCTGCGCAATCTGCGACAAACGACGCCCGACGGCATCTGCGGTTGCCCCGCCCACGCCGCGATCTATTTCGTCGARTATCATTGTCAGGCCTTTTGCGTCTTTGGTCAGGCAGACTTTCAGCGCCAGCAGGAAGCGCGACAGCTCACCACCAGACGCGATTTTGTTGATCGGGCCAGCGGGTGCGCCGGGGTTGGTGGCGACGGTGAAAGCGACATTGTCTGTGCCCTTTGGGCCGGGATCACACGGTTCCACCTTAGTCGTAAATATCGCGCGTTCGAGTTTCAGCGGCGTYAGTTCYTTGGCCATTGCTTTGTCGAGGCTGGCGGCAGCTTTGCGGCGTTTCTGGCCAAGTTTTTGCGCGGCTCCATCGTATTTTGCCTGTGCGGTGGCAATTTCGCCTTCAAGGGAACGAATATCGGCCTCGCCACCTTCCAGCGCGTTCAGTTTTTCACGCAAGCCGGTGGAAAATACGGCCAGATCATCCGGCTGGACATTGTGCTTGCGCGCCAATGCGCGGATCGCGAACAGCCGTTCTTCTGCCTGCTCCAGTTCCGCCGGATCGTGGGACAGTTCGCGCATACAATCTTCTAGGCCCTGCTGCGCATTGCCCAATTCGTTCAGCGTGCGCCCTAACGCGGTCAGTGGCGCATCCAACCGCCCTTCGGCCTTTTCTGCGACRCCTTCCAGCCAGCGAATRGCGTCGCTCAGCTTGGATTCAGCRCCGTCAGCATTGATAGCCCCGTAGGCCTTGGAAATATCGTCGCCAATCTTTTCTGAGGCTTGCATAAGGCGGCGGCGGGCGTCCAGTTTGGCCTCTTCTCCCGGTTCGGGGGCGAGGCTGGTTAGCTCATCAACTGAGTGGCGCAGAAATTCTTCTTCTTCACGGACTTTCGCAAGGGCGGATTGTGCGGCGGCCAGTTGATTTCGGATTTTACCAAGGGTGCGCCACTGTTCATGTAATTTGTCAACGTCGCGTTTTAAGCTGCCGTATTCATCCAGTAATATCAGATGAGATTTWGGGTCAAGCAGGCCCTTATCATCCTGTTGGCCGTGCAGTTCCACCAGACATTCCGACAATACACGTAAGACTTCACCACTGGCGCGACGGTCATTTACCCGCGCAGTTTTGCGGCCCKCSKKTGTTGTKGTGCGGCGCAGRATCAGTTCATCRCTWACCGGAAATCCGGCGTCGATCAGGATCATACGCGCCGGGTGATCACCGGAAATATCGAACACTGCCGTGACTTCGCCGCTGTCAGCCCCGGCGCGTACCAGTTCCGCACGGCCCCGCCAGCCCAGAACAAAACCTAAGRAATCCAACAGGATAGATTTACCCGCYCCGGTTTCACCGGTCAGCACATTCAGGCCGGGTTGAAACTCCAGCGCCAGATGGTCGATGATCATCATGTCGTGGATGTCGAGACTGAGCAGCATAGGCCCTACCCCCGGATCAGACTACAGGCCGCCAACTGTTTGCCGGTAAAATCGCGCCAGCCAGCTATTRCCAGAAGCGGCTTCGGGGCGCAGGCCGCGCCCGGTCAGCAAGGCAAAGCTGTCTTCATACCAATCGGTTGAGCGGAAATTGTGGCCCAGAATAGCCCCCGCYGTCTGTGCTTCGGCCTCCAGTCCAAGGGCCAGATAGGTYTCAACCAGCCGGTGCAGGGCTTCGGCGGTTTGGGTGGTTGTCTGGAATTGTTCCACCACCACGCGGAAMCGGTTGGCGGCRGCGGTAAAGTTACCGCGTTTTTGGTAGAAACGGCCAATTTCCATTTCCTTGGCGGCCAGATGGTCAAAGGCCAGATCGAATTTCAACACSGAAGAACGGGCGTAATCGCTGTTTGGATAACGCTCTATCACCACGCGCAACGCCTGTAGTGCCTGAAATGTCAGTCCCTGATCGCGGCCAACATCGTCAATCTGGTCATAATAGCTGAGGGCCAGCAAATACTGAGCGTAGGCCGCATCTTCGTCGGCTGGATAAAAATCAATGTAACGCTGCGCGCTTGCGCGACTATTGGCGTAATCGGCATCTTTGTGATAGGAAAATGCCTGCATGATCAGCGCGCGCTTGGCCCATTCGGAATAGGGGTACAGGCGTTCAATTTCACTAAAGAATTGCGCCGCATCGTCGGGGCGGCGTTTTTCCAGTTCAAATTCGCCGCGCTGATAAATCTCGGCGGCGGTGAAATTTTCCAACGGRATATTGTCRGGSCCCCTGCCACCACATGASGCAAGAACTGTCAAAGCCGCCAAAGGGCCGATCCATCTGCTGATTGCYYTGGCTGTTGCCATTACGCGCCTACCCCAATCCAATTCCTTCATGGGCAAAACAAACCCACACTCGTTCACTTGGTCCTAACACAGAAAAAACCGGTGCAAAACGTCTTTGAAGCTGTTTTTAGGGGTAGCTTAGGCGACGGCGGGAATATCGGCAGGAATTACGCCAACACCCGGCAAAAGACGGGCTGATTCTTCGTCGCAAAGTTCAATTCTATAAGCATCGGGACGGGCAAACAGGGCACGCAGCAGTTTGTTGGTCATCGCGTGACCGGCGCGTTCACCTATATAGCGGCCAAAAATCGCAGCCCCCGCCAGGGACAAATCACCCAAAGCGTCCAGCATCTTATGGCGCACGGCTTCGTCATCATAGCGCAAACCGCCGGGGCTGAGGATGACATCACCATCAACCACAATTGCATTGTTCAGTGACCCGCCCTGTGCCAGGCCGTTGGCCTGCATGGTTTCTACGTCACTAAGACGGCAAAATGTGCGGCTGGTGGAAAGTTCGCGCACAAACGATCCGTTGGCCATATTGAGRCATTTTTTCTGTTTGCCGATGGCCTTATCGGCAAAATCGATCTGAAATTCGATTTCGAATGCGTCACTTGGCACCAGACGTGCCACGGCGTCACCATCACGAACAACGACTTCCTGCAAAATCSTNMTSGCCNNYSYWCCGGCGCATCCAACTGGCGAACRCCCCGGCTAACGATGCCACGGACAAATTCGGCAGCACTACCGTCAAGGATAGGGACTTCTGGCCCGTTCACTTCGATCAGGGCGTTGTGGACACCGCAACCGGCAAGGGCAGCCAGCACATGTTCGACGGTGGAAACCTTAACGCCCGAGTTGTTTGAAATCAGAGTGCTGAGTATGGTTGACGTAACCGCATCCCAGCGCGCCGGGATCAGCGCATCGCCTACTTCTACGTCTGTACGACGGAACCAGATCCCATACTCAGCCGAGGCCGGGTGGATCGTCAGATCAACCTGCTTGCCAGAATGCAATCCGACGCCTCTGAAGGTAACTGGAGATTTGATTGTCGTCTGCACGTGTTGTCCCAAATGGTTTTGCTACTATGGGCAGCAGTAGCCACGCTTTCCCTAGCGAAGCGGGTCGCGCCACTCAACTCAAACTTTGTAACGGACTGAAACATTGGCATTCTGCTTGCGCGAAATGTTGCCTAAAAAGAAACCTTCGGARGCTATGCGGCTGAAAGCAAACAAAAAGGACCGGCGCYTGCCGATCCTTTCAATTGATATGTTGCCTGGCTTAGTTTGCCTGGCGGCGCAGAAATGCGGGAATTTCGATGCGTTCCTGCTCGGGGTCTGGCGCGGCCTCTTCCTGTGGCTGAGCCACTGCTGCCTGCTGCCGGGTCACAGTCGCGTCGCCGCGCGGTGCCGGGGTTTCCGCTGCCTGACCGGTCATCCGGTTGATCAGAGAGTTGATCCCAAAGCGGGCTTTATCGCCTAATTGGGCGGCTGTATCCGGCATATCAGGTGCGCCATGAACCTTGCGACCGGGTACTTTTTCGACCGCTGCCTGAAGCCGTGACATYGCTTGCGGTGTAGGTGTGCCGGCCAGCGGTGCCTTGGGGGCTASGAATTCAGTCTCTTGCGGCTCSGGTACAAAGGCGTTCGGCGCAGGCTGGTATGCCGGTGCCGGAATGTCATTGGTCTCTACCGTCGCGGCGGTGTTGTTTTCTTCGCTGCGCCGCGATTCAAAGCCCTGAAACAGACCCGGTTCTGATACCGGCTCGGCCGGGGCGACCGGTTCAGCAGGTTCTGCAACCGGGGAAGTTGCCACAAATGCCGCTTGCGCCGCGACTTTTGGTGCTTCTTCAATTTCTTCGCTTGCAGGCAGGGGTTCTGCCATCCGGCGGCGTGGTACCGGTACTTCGGACASGTTGGTATTTGCGTCAATGCCGGTCGCAACAACACTGACCCGCATGCCGCCTTCCATGTCGGCATCGAGCGTGGAACCGACGATGATATTGGCCTCGGCGTCCACTTCTTCGCGGATGCGGTTGGCGGCTTCGTCCAGTTCAAACAAAGTCAGGTCATAACCACCGGTGATGTTGATCAACACACCGCGCGCACCCTTAAGGCTGATTTCATCCAGCAGTGGGTTGGCAATTGCTTTTTCAGCCGCCTGAATGGCGCGATCTTCGCCGGTACCTTCACCGGTTCCCATCATCGCCTTGCCCATTTCGTCCATCACGGCGCGCACATCGGCAAAGTCCAGATTGATCAGCCCGGGGCGGACCATCAGATCGGTCACACCCTTAACGCCCTGGTACAAAACATCATCCGCCATCGAGAACGCTTCGGTGAAGGTGGTTTTTTCGTTGGCCAGACGGAACAGGTTCTGGTTTGGAATGATAATCAGCGTATCGACCATCTTTTGCAGAGCATCAACGCCGTCTTCGGCCTGCTGCATYCGCTTGGCGCCTTCGAACYGGAACGGCTTGGTAACAACACCGACCGTCAGAACACCCAATTCACGGGCAGCTTGCGCAATAATCGGTGCCGCACCAGTTCCGGTGCCACCCCCCATTCCGGCGGTGATAAAGCACATATGCGCGCCAGCAAGCTGGTCAACAATTTCTTCGATGGTTTCTTCGGCGGCGGCGGCCCCGACGGCTGGCCGCGCACCAGCACCCAGACCTTCGGTGACTTTGACACCCATCTGAATTTTATGTGGGGCGTTGATCTGCGAAAGCGCCTGTGCGTCGGTATTCGCGACAACGAATTCGACACCTTCCAGTTGCTTTTCGATCATATTGTTGACCGCGTTACCACCTGCTCCACCAACACCAAACACCGTGATACGGGGTTTCAGATCGTCATGTTGGGGCATCATCAGATTCAATGTCATACTCTGTCCGCCTGTTACTTCTCTCTGGGCCTGTAATTCGGCCGTTCTGTTCTATTCGCGCTATTCCTAAAGGGAGTCGCGCCCTCAGTCACCCCATAAACACATAAATGACACAAAATATGGGGTATATTTCACGCTCAACGGCGGGATTTTGCCTATATCCCGATATATAGCGGTTACCAGTTCTCCTTGAACCATTTCACTGCGCGCTTTAGGGATCGCGCCGGATATCGCGCAGAAGGTAAGTCRAAGTCCCACCACTCATCCTGAGGGTGTGCTGCGAACAGGCAAAGCCCGACCGAAGACGCAAACGCCGACCCGGTGGCGGCCTGTGGCAAACCCTGCACCCTAAGCGGGCGACCGATGCGGACCTGCTGACCCAGAATTTTTGGCGCAAGACTGTCGAGGCCCGGTATCTGGCTGGTGCCGCCGGTCAGCACAATCTGCTGGCTGGGCAGGTGTTCGAAGCCAGCTGCATCCAGACGGGTACGGACCTCTTCCAGGATTTCTTCGACCCGGGGGCGCATGATGCCGATCAGCTCTGCCCGGCTGATAGTGCGCCGGTCATGTTCCCAGTCGCCGGTATCACCGCCGATTTCRATCATTTCGCGGTCATCCATACCGGTGGCCACGACGCCGCCATAGAATGTCTTGATCCGCTCGGCCACTGACAGCGGCACTTGCAGCCCTTTGGAAATATCGGATGTAATATGATCACCGCCCATGCGCACACAGTCGGCGTAAATCATGTGTTTCTTGATGAAGATCGACAGGCCAGTGGTGCCGCCGCCCATATCAATACAGGCAGCACCCAGTTCCTGTTCATCTTCGACCAATGCCGAAACCCCGGACACATATGCGCTGGAGGCCAGACCCGCGACTTCCAGATCGCAACGTTTGATACAATAGAGCAGGTTTTCAACCACGCCCGYATCAACGGTCAGCAGGTGCATATCCACCGCCAGCCGATTGCCGTTCTGGCCGCGCGGATCGCCAAGGCCAGTGCGGTGATCCAGCGAAAAATTCACCGGTTGTGCGTGCAGGGCTTCGCGCCCACCTCCGTAATCCGGCACATCRCAGGACGCAAGGACATGGCCAACGTCGGCGTCACTGACCACGGGTTCTTGCAGGGCGATGTCRCCSGCYARWCCGTAAGARCGCGGGCTGGCMCCGGAAAAACAGGCAATCACATGATCAACGCGGGTTGCGGCCATTTTCTGGGCGGCCTGAACGGCCGTACGAATGGCGCGTTCGGTTTCCTGCATCACGTGTATCTCGCCGAAACGCACCCCGCGCGAACGGGTGGTAGCAGCGCCAATAACCCGAAAAGACGATTGCCCGGCCATGGAACCCACGCCATCTGATGCGCTGAACCTGTCGGGTCCGTCAAAGCGCAGCACCAGACAGGCGATTTTCGAACTACCGATATCCAGAATGGCAATCACGCCCCGTTGCATCGCCGCATTGCGCATGTTTCGCATYGCMCKYTGSGTGGAATAGAGGTCTGTCATCAGTTTCCGGCTCCCTGCCTTAAGTCCTTGATCCGCTGCAATTCTTCCATGGCTTGCGGTGCCATGCGCAGCGTTGGTCGGTTTTTGTTTCGCATGTCCACAGCGACGATATCGCGCGCCAGCAAGTCCTGCGCCTGTTGCAGCGCCATCACTTGCAGCAGTGCCTGTAGCGGGTCAATTTCCGGCAGCATGATGCGCTGATCACGATCAAGCACCAGATCCCAGCGCCGTTCGCCCATACGCACAATGCCCCGAATGCGGGTTGCCACCGGACCGGCAGCGGCCAGCAATTCCAGTGCTTCGGCCACAAACAGTTCGGCCCCTGCCCCTGCCAGCAATGGCAGATCGGGACGGGCGGAGCGCGATTTCACCACCGCAACGCGATGCCCAAGGGCGTCCARCAATTCGATATTGCGCCCCGAGCGCCAWACKGCYGCTGGCGCGCGTTCGGTAATCTGCACCTGCAAGATGCCGCCCGAGCGTACCCGCACGTCAACCCGTTCCACTGCGTCAAGCTCTGAAATCCGGTCCTGCATACCTGTGAGGTCCAGGTCGAACGAGCTGACCGGGAAGTCCACCGGCACTATTTCACGAATATCGTCAGCGATTGAATCCGAAGCGCCATCAATGGCCATCAGTTTGACCATGAATTCCGGGCGTTCTTCGATGGAGCGGCGAATTTCAGCGACCTTATCGCGCATTGCCTCGATGTTGCTTTCTTGCGTGACGAACCAGCCGATAGCATAGGACAACAACATCACCGGCAAGCCGACAATCACGAATTTGCGCACTACGGGGCGCAGCCATATGCGGCGCAACCGGTAGGCCAGACGTGATGGTGCCGGATCGGCCCGACGCTGGTTCAGCGATTGCATGATGCGTCCTCTACGATCCATTGGCAGAATTCGGGGAAGGCGTAACCGGCGTGGGCGGCCTGTTCTGGCGAAAGCGATGTTGGGGTCATGCCCGGCTGGGTGTTGGTTTCCAGCAGGATCAGGCCCGCAAGGCCACGGCTTTCGTCCCATCTGAAATCTGTGCGGCTGAAACTGCGACAGCCAAGGGCGACATGAGCGCGTTCAGCGTAATCCATGCAGGCGTTGAAAATCTCGTCCGGCAGGTCAGCCGGGATGATGTGGCTGGAGCCACCTTCATCATACTTGGCATGGTAGTCATACCAGCCCTCGGTGATGATATCGGTTACGGTCAGCGCCCGGTCGCCCATCACCGTCACGGTCAGTTCGCGCCCCGGCGCATAGGTTTCCACCATCACCTGATCCGGCATATCTGCGGACAGCTTCGGCGGGGTGTTGGCATTTTTATTGACGATGTAGATGCCGACCGAGGAGCCTTCGTTGTTCGGCTTCACAACGTAAGGTGGTGGCATCACATGGCTGGCTTCCACATCAGCGCGCGGCGCTATCACACTGGAAACAAAAGGTAAACCGGCGGCAAGGTAGGTATCTTTGGTGCGTTGTTTGTCCATCGCCAGGGAAGACGCCAGCACCCCGGAATGGGTGTAGGGGATTTGCAGCCATTCCAGCATGCCCTGYACACAGCCGTCTTCGCCGTAGCGGCCATGCAAAGCGTTGAAAACAACATCCGGGGAAATGTCGGCCAGACGCGYGGCAAGGTCCGGACCTGCGTCCAGTTCCACCACGTCATATCCCGCGTCCCGCAGGGCGGTTGCGCACTCGCGCCCGCTTGACAGTGACACTTCGCGTTCAACGGAAGGGCCGCCCATCAGTACCGCCACTTTTGGGGGTTGTCTGCTCGACTTACCCACCTTWGGTGCCTTTTTACCGGGGCCATTATWRTTKGGCCCTTATTATAATTATTCAGGGGCCGGTTCGCCGACCCTCATGATTTCCCACTCTAACGATATGTGGCTGTTTTGGAATACCTTTTTTCGCACTTCTTCGCCTAATTCTTCCAGATCTTTTGCGCTTGCCCCGCCRGTGTTCACCARAAARTTCGGRTGNTTTGGSNGACATCTGYGCGCCRCCSMGNTGTGNCGCCRCGCATTCCGGCGTCTTCGATTACCTTCCAGGCCTTCAKTTCATGGGTGTCATCGGCGCGCCCGGTGCTGGAAAACCCGGCCGGATTGCGAAATGTGGAACCGGCGGTGCGGTCTTTGGTTGGCTGAGTCGCGTCACGTTTGGCAATCTGGTCGGTCATCCGGGTTTCAAGCGTTTCCGGGTCGCCTGAAGGCGCTTCAAAAGTCGCCTGCGTCAGCACCCAACCGTCAGGTAAATCACTGGAACGGTAGCTAAAATTCAGATCATCCGGGGTCAGGGTTACGATTTTTCCCACCCGCGTTACCGCCTGTGCAGACACCAGATGATCGGCGATATAAGACCCGTAACACCCGGCATTCATTCGCACCGCACCACCAATTGCGCCGGGAATTGTGCGCAGGAACGTCAGATCAACCCCAGCCGTCGCCGCCTTGCGCGCCACATGGGCATCGAGCGCCGCGGCGCCCGCCGTTACCTTTTGCCCGTCGATTTCAATGCCGTTAAATCCACGCCCCAGCCGGATCACCACGGCGCGAATTCCGCCATCACGCACGATCAGGTTAGACCCCACCCCGATGGGGAAAACCGCCCATTTGGGGTCGAGTGCCGCCAGAAACTGCGCAAGGTCATCCAGATCGGCCGGTTGGAACAGATAATCCGCCGGACCACCGACCCTCAGCCATGTGAGGGTTGAGAGGTCTTTGTCGGGGGTAAGGGTACCGCGCACGGGGGGCAAGCCAGCTATGACCAAGGTATTTTATCCCAAAGATCGTTAACCCATTCCAACAATCCTTGTAGTCCTTTTACTTTCTTGAATTGTTTCAAGACGAATTCCACACCATCGCCCAACTTTCCCGCCTGCCCTCTTGCAATAATCCAGTATCGGCCAAACGTAACGCCTAACTGCCCGGACTTGCGTGCGAACTGGCCTTCCAAATCCGCTTTAGTATCCGGCACTTCTGCGTTTTCGATCGCTCGGGCAAGTCTCTTTAGTTCTTCTAGTATATTACCAAGAACTTCCAAATCTTGCGGATTAAGGGGGACGGCTACATCATCCTTGACCCGGCGCGCCGCAGCCAGATTTGACTCAAGCTGAGCAATAATCTTGCGCGGATCGTCTCCTGGCAAAAGCACTAAATCGTTTAACGGTTTTAGGCGGACAAAACTTGGGGCAAAGTGGCTGCGGGTAAGATCCAGCATTGTGGCAACCAGCCGGTCAAGCTGCTTTGCCAAGCCATCACCCAGCCCCATGCGGCAGCGATCCTCAAGGCTAAAATCTTGTAGCACTGCACCTAGGTCAAGCAGGCGTCGAACTCTAAGATGATTAAGCTGGCGTGCCCGACTTAGCTCGGACAATACGCTATCTACATAGGTCTTTACCTCGGGCGCGCCTTGTCGACTGCCGTCTGTGGCGGTCATCGCAGATTTGAAATCTTCCAGCCCGTCGATCAATTCGTCGGCGTCGTCCAGAAAACCTTGCAGACGCTCTGGGTCACGCAGATGGCGGATGTCTTCTTCAAACGGCACCATGTCCATCAGATTACGCATTGCGTCAAACGAAAAATCAGCAAATGCTGCGGTCATAATTCTGGCGTTTAGAACATCTTCCGCCACACCATTACCGGTAACAGGAAATTCCCCAACAATCCCCGCAATCAACCCGTTCACATGATCCGCACCCTTGTTCCAGTCCTCGGGCTCTATCAGCGCGATCTTGGTCAGCATGTCCCAGTTGGGTTTCACCCCGTCCAGCGCGTTCTGATACCAGTCGCGCCAGAATTTCCAGCCTTCGGACAGGGATTGACGGGTGTCTAGCCAGGTTTCCTCCAGCGGGTTCTTGCCTGACCAAAGCGGGGATTGATCGAGCCGAACATTGCCTGCTTCAAGGGCCGCACAATCGTCACGGATCACTTTCCAAACGGCGGAGTCGGCGGCGGCGACGAAGGCGGCGGCGGAGTCGGCG
>NVTR01000045.1 GCA_002732955.1 Marinosulfonomonas sp. | reverse complement strand
CGAAACCTGCCCTCTTGGGCGCAGGAGTAGGTGCTATCGCTTTGGCAATTGTCGGGTTCAACTGGGGCGGTTGGGTAACTGGTGGCTCGGCATCAGAAATGTCCAGCAAGAGTTCAATTGCGGCTGTCGCCTCGGCCCTTACACCTTATTGTGTCCAAAACTCGCAAAACGACCCAAAGTCCACCGATGTGATGGCAGAACTCGAGAAAGCCACCTCATATAGCCGTCGCGGCATTGTTGAGAAAGCTGGGTGGGCGACGCCACTCGGAGCCGAAAAACCGGATAGGGCCCTTGCAGAAGCTTGTCAGGTCGCACTGAAAAAAGACATTTAACCAGTGTTTGCCGGCAAACAGACAATTTGTCGGCAATCGACCACAGGATCGAACTTGCGGGTATCGGCCCTGACCGGACCGCCGCAGCGCAGAAGGGAAATGCGCTGTAGCCGCCCGTAGGAGGTCCGCTTCTGGAGTATGCCCCATCAAGTTCGCGATTGCAGCGAATTCACACTTTCCGCCCATTTCGTCGCCACCCCTTCTGACAAAACCGACTTAACCGACAAAACCCCCTGCACTTGGGCCACGGATCCGGTTTTGTCGGGGTGCCCTTTAAGGGCCTGAAACTGACGGGCGGCTATCGCTCCACTCCACGCGACACACTTGGAGAACAGAAGCTCGCCGCGCCCGTGTAGCAGAAGCTGACATAAACGAACTAGGCGGCTGGGCTGGGCAACGGTCTTCGAACTCTGTCTATGATCACGGGTTACTTCATTCCCAACTCGCTGACGTGCAGAGGACCATATGGGAACAATTGGAAAGCTCGGGTTCCGGGTCGATGACTTAGATGGTGCGGCGCCTGCGTTTTACGCGTCTTCACGGCAACCGATGCTATGATCTGATTGGCGAGGTGACGAGCTTCTCCGATCTGGGCAAAGTGTTCCGCGCCGATCTGATGGAGCGTGAAGTGATCTTTCTGCGCGAACCCGAATCGGCGATTTCTGCCGAAGATATTCTGTGGCTTCGCACAAAACTTGACCTGCGTCTGATTGACAGTGAAGTCGAAAGCCTAACAACATATCTGTACAAATTCGGGCAGTAAGAGAGGTTTCAATTTGCAAACGCATGATAGTGTTCCCAATCCCCCCCCTTCGAATGCCTCGAGGATTTATGAGGCGTACTTCTTCGATCTGGATGGCACAATTTACCTGGGGGATCAGCTGTTGCCTGGCGTTACAGACCTGTTCGACTGGCTGGTCAGCCACAGCTTGCCGTATGCGTTTCTAACAAACAATCCGACCAAAACTGTAGCCGACTATGAGCAGCGACTGGAACGGCTGGGCCTTCCGGCTGCGGGTAGGGTCATCACGTCAGCAACCGCCACCGCCAGTTGGCTGCAAAGCCACCGGCCGGGGGCTGTTGTCTACCCGATCTGTGAGCCGCCTCTGGCGCAAACGCTGCAAGAAGCCGGGGTTGCAATATCTGACGACCCGAGCAAAATCGATATTGTAATTGCCAGTTTTGACCGCACATTTGATTATGCCAAACTCGACATCGCATTTCGTGCAATTGTTGAGGAAGATCGCGCCATTCTGGTGGCGACCAACCCGGATCGTTATTGTCCGATGAAGGACCGGCTTGGGGTTCCCGACGCCGCCGCCATAATCGGTGCGATTGAGGGCTGCACGCAAGTCAAATGCGAACAGGTCTTCGGTAAACCTTCACCCGCGCTGGTCAAAATTGCCGCTGAAATACTGGGCGTTGAAATTGCCAATTCGGTCATGGTCGGGGACCGGATTTATACCGATATCGCAAYGGCWATTAACGSTGGCATGGACGGGGCGCTGGTACTGACCGGCGACAGCACACTTGCGGAAGTTATGTCCTGTGGGCAACAGGATCGTCCTCAGATTTGTCTAAACCGCATCGACCATCTTATTCCAGAACAGGCAAAAGGAATTTAGCCATGGCGGTAAATGTAATTCCACCGGCATTCGACCGTGATCCGGTAAGTKTCTGTAAATTAAACGATAAAGCCGAGGCAGCCGCCGGAACTTCTTAGCAAATTCCTGAGCTTGGGGTTGGTTTGTGTTCGGCGCAGGCACTTGATGCGCTCGCCTCAGTTCTGGACAGTCTGGATGCAACCGGAACAGCGCCGGGTCTGGTGGTGCAGGATGCCACGCCAATGCGCGGTGGTGTAAAAGACCTGAAGCCTTTCCTTGAGAACCTGATCAAAGCAGGGGGCGTCAGGTATCGCGCCGGAACACCCTTTTGATTTCCATAAAAACTGCAAATTCGGTGTGATCATTATCAATCCCCGATGGTATCCTTGAAATAGACGTTGGGACGCCGGGCATGGTGAAATTTCCGACCCGGGTTTGATCATCAGTCATACGTCGCTTGCCATTTCCGCCGCGCGACAAGGGGTCGGTATTGCCCTGGCACCTTCAATTCCGGTACGCTCTGATCTGGTTTCCGGGACGCTGGTATCTCCATCGAAAACAGGTTTGCCGATGAAAAAGGCTATGTCTGCGTTTTTCCAAATGCTCGCACAGAGTCACCGGTTTTGCGGCTGTTTCTGAAATTTTTAGACCGGTGCTGACTGTTCTTCTATTTGAAGCCACCAATGTCACCTTTAAACCGGCTCTGCTGGAGTCACACAGATCTTTAGGTAGTCCCGTTATCAAAATAAGATTAACGCAGCCTGTCGCTTCGCCGGATACAAAATTAATAAGTTTTCTATTCAGCAATCGTTGGTTTCTTAAACCCGGTCGCCACGACAAATTTTTCGGAAGATGTCGAGCGACTGGCAGGGGGTTTTACATTAACCACCTTGTTAAACTGTTGTTTCAGCAGTTTTTGCAGCTCACCCTCTGCGCCGCCAGCCAATACTTTGGCCACAAATGTCCCGCCTTCTTCCAACACATCAAAGGCGAAATATGCGGCCGTTTCACAGAGCGCWATAATACGGATATGATCKGTCTGTTTATGCCCGGACGCCGAAGCGGCCATATCCGACATCACCACATCCGCCCTGCCGCCAAGCCATTCTTTGACCTGATCGTCAGCGTTGTCTTCCATGAAATCCAGCTTGTATATTTCAGCCCCGGGAATTGGCTCTACGTCCTGYAAATCGATSCCCAGCACGCGSCCAATWGCTTTACCCTTTTTCGCCCCAAGCGCATTTACCCGGGGYACTGCAATCTGACACCAGCCCCCCGGTGCGCAACCCAGATCCACAACACGCGCCCCCGGCACCAGAAACCGAAATTTGTCGTCCAGTTCCATTATCTTGAACGCCGCCCTGCCCCGGTATCCTTCGACACCCGCACGTTTGACGTAGGGGTCGTTCAACTGACGCTCCAGCCACAGGGTCGAACTTAGCTTGCGACCCTTAGCCGATTTCACTTTGGTGCGCAGTTCRCGCACCCCGCGCCCGCTTGTTTTCTTCGCCATAATTTCTTCCAGTCAGCACAGACTAGACCCGCGCCGTGTTTCTTTTTYGCTCAAATATCCAAAAACAACGCAACCCGCAATCGCYGAACGATATACTAGTAAGGYCCGTCTTCCAGAACACCGTCGGCGCTCATCTGGGCGTATAGCAAACCTTCACGCAAGCCCCGATCCGCCACTGATAAACGATCCGTTGGCCAGACCCGCAACAAGGCCTGCAAAATTGCTGCCCCCGACATGATCAGCGCGTGGCGGTCCCGTCCGATACGAGGGTCAGTGCGCCGCCCATCCGGGCCCATGGCCAGATAGCTGTGAATCACCYTGTCCACTTGTCCAGAGGTCATGCGCAGGCCGTCCACCTTATTGCGTTCATAGCGGCGTAATCCCAGATGCGACGCTGCAACCGTCGTAACAGTGCCAGATGTGCCGATGATCTGAAAACCTTCTTTTTCCTGCACTCCCGMGTAGGGGGAAAAACTGATCAGATTTTCTTCAAAGAACCAGCTCATCAGYGCAAATCGCCCGGCATCGTCGTCTACGTCATCGAACTGGTCCCGCAGCGTTGCCACCCCTARWGGTACCGATATCCAGTCAACAACCTTGGCATGGGGAAACGGACTGTCACCGGGTTTGAACCCGGTATGCAGCCGCATTATTGCCTTGGCCCGGTCAATATGCGGGACGTTTGAAAGATCAATCCAAACCAGCTCGGTTGAKCCGCCGCCAATATCCACAACAAGCAACTGTTCGGTCTTTGTGGACACCAGTGAGGCACAGGAAATTACCGCCAGTCGTGCCTCTTCTTCCGGCTCAATTATWTCCAACGCCAGCCCGGTTTCTTTCTTTACGTAACGAATAAAYTCACTGGCATTATCCGCGCGACGACAGGCCTCAGTCGCTATCAGGCGCATCCGCGCGACTTTGTGCTGCTTTAGCTTCTTGCGGCAAATTCGTAAAGCCTGAACGGTGCGATCCATTGAGGCGCGCGACAAACGACCGGATGCYTCYAGCCCCTGCCCCAGATGAACCGATTTGGAAAAACTGTCGACCACATGRAACTGGTTGCCCCGTGGTTGCGCCACCAGCATTCGGCAACTGTTGGTTCCCAGATCCAGCGCCGCATATAGGGCGGCTGGGTCTGATTGTACTGGCGCGGACTGCTCGACCGGGCTCAGGAGCGCGCCCGCACCATTGGGACGCTTGGGCGTCATCGTGCCGCCCTCCTATTCGTTGTTGGGCWYACACTAGGTTTGTAATGCCGCAAGAGCAAGGGAGCAGATTGACTGGATTTTTTTCATAACCAAAATGAATATTTATCACATTTGCCTTGCTGGTAATGGGTGCCGCAAAAGGTTAGCAACCTATGGATGGTCGCAAGTGGCCCTGCCAAGGTCGAAAACCGGCACATTTACGCACGAACAGGGGCGTRGAAGCATCTARGAAGTAAAGGAATCACCATGGCGAATGTCACCATTGTCTACTGGCGCGATATTCCGGCYCAGATCATYGTTGGCAAGGGTCGGCGCGGTGCCAAAGCGCAGTTGCCGGAACGTTTTGAACAGGCGATAGATCGGGCGGCGATGAAAACTGGTGCGGCCGGCACCGACGCCTATCTGGCTGAGTGGCGCAAGGCCGATCCCTATTCGGTTGACACTGATGCCAGCGATCTGGAACTGGCACAGGGTGAAGCCGCGCGACTGGACAACGATTATGATCAGGACCGGATCAAGGCCCTGATTGCAAATGACGGATGGGCCTGAGCCCGAAACAGATATGGGGGGCCGCAATGGCACTTTTACCGTTTCGWAAAAAAGAAGTCCTGGACACACCCGCGAGCGCGGATGTTGAAGCGTTTCTTGCTGGTTATTCCATTGAAGTCATGCCGCGCACGGCCGAAAAAGTCGAAGATTTTCGCGCCCTTTTGCCAAAAGGGACGCGCGTCTACATTGCCCATATAGAAGGCACACCAATTGACGACATGGTCACCACCGCCCGTCGCCTGAAAGATGACGGTTATGCCGTGATGCCACATTTTCCGGCCCGGATCATCAAAGACAAARCCATGCTGGCCGACTGGATTGCCCGTTATCAGGGTGAAGCCGGTGTCACCCAGGGCCTGATCCTTGCTGGTAGCCCGGTAAAGCAGCTTGGGACATTCGACAGCTCTATGCAGCTATTGGAAACCGGTCTGTTTGATAAGGCGGGCTTTACCCGTCTACATGTGGCGGGCCACCCTGAAGGCAACAAAGATATTGATCCGGACGGTTCCGACAAAGGTGTAATGCAGGCCCTGCRMTGGAAACWGGATTTTTCGAACCGCACCGATGCGAAAATCGCGCTGGCGACGCAGTTCTGCTTTGAAGCAAAACCCGTAATCAAGTGGGTCGATGCGCTGAGCGAAGCAGGCGTAGATCTCCCCGTTCATATTGGCATCGCCGGTCCGGCCAAATTACAGACTCTGATCCGTTTCGCCATTGCCTGCGGTGTTGGCCCTTCGCTGAAGGTACTGCAAAAACGCGCGATGGATGTGACCAAACTGATCCTGCCCTATGAACCGACCGATGTAATCAATGAACTGGCCGCCCACAAAGCCGCCAATCCTGACTTTAACATTGAACAGGTACATTTCTTTCCCCTTGGCGGTATAAAAACCAATGCCAACTGGGCAATCAATCACGGCGGCAATAGCACCCGACCGGCAAACATCGCCTAAATGCACGAAGGAATACCCACATGACCCGCACCGTACTTGAGAGCAAAACAAAAACTGTCGTGATTGGGTTTGACGAACCGTTTTGCGTTATAGGTGAGCGAATTAACCCAACCGGGCGCAAGGTACTGGCAGCRCAATTGGAGGCGGGCGACTTTTCGACTGTTGAAAAGGACGCGCTGGAACAGGTGGCTTGCGGGGCRATGGTGCTCGATATCAAYGCAGGCGTTGTCTACAATTCCAACCCGAAYCCAAATGAAACCGAGCCCCCCTTGATGGGCAGGGTGGTTGAGTTGGTTCAGGGCCTTGTTGATGTACCGCTTTGCATTGACAGTTCCGTCCCCGGCGCATTAGAGCGCGGGCTGGAGGTTGCAAATGGCCGCCCCCTGCTGAACTCGGTGACGGGGGAAGARGACAGGTTGGAAGCAATCCTGCCATTGGTGAAGAAATACAATGTRCCGGTTGTGGCGATTTCCAATGATGACACCGGGATTTCCGAAGACCCGGATGTGCGCTTTGAAGTCGCCAAGAAAATCGTTCAGCGCGCGGCAGATTTCGGAATACCAGCCCACGACATTGTTGTTGACCCGCTGGCCATGCCGGTTGGCGCAATGGCCACAGCCGGACAGCAGATTTTCGCACTGGTGCGCCGCCTGCGCAATGAACTGGGCGTCAACACAACTTGCGGCGCGTCCAACATTTCGTTTGGCCTGCCRCARCGCCACGGSATYAACGCCGCRTTTTTGCCGATGGCRATCACCGCYGGCATGACCAGCGCCATTATGAACCCGGTTCGACCGGTTGAAATGGAAGCGATTCACGCAGCCAATTTTTTGATGAATCACGATCCGAACGGGAAAAAATGGATTGCTTTCAGTCGGGTACTGGACGCAGTTAAAGAWGGTGCAACATTTGCCGAGGCCAGTCTGGCCGCAAAGGCCGCCGGAACCGGTGGCGCAAGAACCGGACGACGTCGTCGTCGGGGTTAAACATTGGCGAATTTCATGCCCTGTTAGCGTAAAATTACAAAACCCTATCCAATAAGGGCGTCCGACGTACTTCTATTGCGGCGCGAATTATTGATGCGCATACCAATATAAAAGGGCAACCAATGGCTGCCCTTTTCTTTTCGAAGTTCCTCGATCAGTTGGTWATGTGATCKGTGGTAAAAATGTAATCGTCCTGGCTGGAATGGCAGGCAATACAACCTACATCTGCACCCTTGGCAACACGGCCGGCAAGTTCCATTCCCTTACCGTTTTTATCCAGAGAACCATCCGGCAGATATTTAGCCCAGAACCAGTTGGCGTTATCTTCATCATATCCTGCTTCGCGGCGGAACATCACGGTGACAGCGCCAAGGTGTTTAGCGGGGTCGGAAAGAACATCTTCAGAGGTTACGCCTTCGGGTCCATAATTGCGTTTGATGATCAGATCACCGGTGTGGTCGCCRATCGTTCCGGTTGTATAGAATGTCTCYAACATCATGCCATGTGGCTCAATCCCTTCATAGGGAAAAGACATCACAGCACCTTCGCCGGCATAGCCGTCGGCGACCATGACGTCCCATAGCTGAGTGGCGTAATTTGTATCGGCATCGGTGCCAAATGGCGCATCCTGCGCTGTAAGGGGGGCGGCAAAAGTTAGTGCTATGGCACAACCAGCTAGCAATGATTTCACGATTTTTCTCCACTGTTGACAATAGTGCGCTATRWTCATGATTTAATCAGCGAATATCCAGCCCCAAAGCCATCACATTTCGATGACATTTCGGTGATCGCATCGTGTRAGATAGTGACTGGACTATCTTAGCGAAGACCATAYTCAAAGTTGTAGATTCAATCCAATTAGTCACAAGTCAAAGAATAACGGGCAGCYCAATTGCGGAATRCCCGATAAATTGTCATTTAGCGTATTGCCTRGTTGTATTGGTCGCTGGTGAAAACCAGATCATCATTTGCACTATGGCAAGCAATGCAGCCGATATCGGCTCCTTTTGYCACCCGCCYGGCCATGGTCATGCCTTTGGGGTTCTTTCCAACAGTGCCGTCCGGCAAAAACATTACCCGGAACCAGTTCTTGTTTTCTTCGTCGAACCCGGCCTCATGGCGATACATAACTGTGATTGCCCCAAGGTGTTTGGTTGGATTGCTCAGGATGTCGTCAGCGCTGACACCTTCAGGACCAAAGTTACGTTTGACGATCAGGTCACCAGTATGGTCACCAATCGTTGCGGTAGAATAAAACGTCTGCAACATCATCCCGTGCTGAGGYGTCCCGYCATAAGGCAGCGACTGAACAGCGCCTTCCCCCGCCAGTTTAGATGWGACCATAACATYCCAGATCAATCCGGCGTACTCTACGTCGGCGYCGGTACCAAACGGCATGTCCTGCGCTGTAACTGGGGCCATCAACAAGCTAAGGGCTAGTGCTGTGCCCGTTAGAAATGACTTTATAATGTCCTCCAAATCGAAGGTTTTTGCGCGTTACCCTTAAACGCCAGCCCAAAGAGCACAGTGGAGGTCGTCACTTTGTCTTAACAATCCGGTGATCAGATGGTGTTCGAACGTGATTGGACATTCCCGGTCCAGATATCGGACATAACCTTGTACATACGGGAGAAATTTATGAAATACCTATTGCCTGTAACTTTGTTAGCCAGCCTGCTTGCGGGCCCTGCTATCTCTCAGTCGGCGACGGATGGTGAAAAGGTTTTCAAAAAATGCAAGGCTTGCCACAGGGTCGGCCCAGACGCCAAAAACAGCGTTGGCCCGATTTTGACCAGTGTTATAGGCCGRGCTGCCGGTTCGGTTGAGGGATACAAATATTCCAAGTCGATGACCGCAGCGGGTGAAAGCGGGCTGGTCTGGAGCGAAGAAAGCATAGCCGAATACCTGGTTGACCCAACAAAGTACCTGCGCGCCCTGCTGGATAATCCCAAGGCCAGGGCCAAAATGTCGTTCAAATTGAAATCAGAAGGCGACCGGCTTGATGTAGTCGCCTATCTTGCAACATTTCAGACAGCCGCCGCAAAAGCGCCCAGTGATGGGTTTTGTGTTGTCAATTCGTCGGAACATTTACTGTTTTTCGCAACCGAAACCCGCGAGGGAGAGCGTAATTCTTCAAATCTKGAACCGGGTGAACAACTTTGTTCGGCGGCCACGACTGATACCGACGGCATTGTCAGCGTTTATGAAAGCGAAGACGGCTTTGAAGGCTGCTCTCGTATAATTCCCGTCGGTATTTCCGAAGAGATGACCGAATTCGCTGAATTTGACCGCTGCGGCTGGAGCTCTCACGATTCCTGACAAACAGCKGATTAATGCTTGGCTACGCATGGTTTAACRACATATGTTCCAWYGGGGGGATATGTAATCAAATCAGCGTCAACACCACTTGGCCGGTCGCTTTTTAAGTCCGGGTTTCGCCTTGCCATCATTGTTGGCATTGCGTTCGCAGCGCATTTTTTGATCCAGTGGGTTGAAACCCGCACCGCCACCCTGCCCGATGGCACGCAAAATGTTCTAATGGGTGGCCTGATCGTCGCTATTGTTGTGACTTATGCCGCGTTGATGGCCCTGCCYTTTGTGCCCGGCATCGAAATTGGCGTTTCCCTGATGATGATCCGTGGCCCTGAAGTCGCGCCGGCAGTTTATCTGGCAACTGTTTCCGGGCTGACAGTGGCCTTTCTGGCAGGGCGATACATGAGTTATGACTGGCTGCACCAGGTATTTATGGACCTGCGCCTGCGCCGTGCCTGTGCATTTCTGGAACGTAGCAAAGACCTGGACCGAAACGAGCGCCTGGATTTTCTACGTTCACGTTTGCCGAAATGGCTAGGTGGGGTTGCATTGAATTTCAGGTATGTGACACTGGCGTTGCTTTTGAATCTGCCAGGCAACGCCATWATTGGTGGTGGYGGTGGCATTTGCCTGATGGCGGGMCTGTCGCGYTTGTTTGCTCCGTGGATCATGGTGCTGACGATAGCATTGGCGGTTTCACCCGTGCCTATCCTTGTCTGGGTGCTGGGTATCGAAATTTTGGGCAGCAAATGACGCCCGCAGCCAAGTAATTGCCGCCCCATGGCTATACCTTYGGTGTTGTTTGGTTATTGTCCGGAAAAAATGCGAACGGATCAAGACAATGGCCCAAGACCCCCTGGTGATTTTCACGCCCTCTGGCAAACGCGGGCACTTTGAGGTTGGCACCCCAATTTTGACGGCAGCGCGTAAACTGGGCGTTGATCTGGACAGCGTTTGTGGTGGGCGTGGTATTTGTTCAAAATGCCAGATTACCCCTAGTTTTGGCGAATTTCCCAAGCATGGTGTRACTGTTTCCCAGGACGCGCTGTCGCAATGGAATACGGTTGAACAACGCTATGATGACAAACGAGGGTTGAAAAAAGGCCGCCGACTGGGCTGTCAGGCAACGGTTCAGGGCGACGTGGTAATTGATGTCCCCCCCGAAAGTCAGGTTCACAAACAGGTGGTACGCAAAGCCGCCACCGTGCGCGAAATCGTAATGGACCCTGCGACACGACTGTATTACGTCGAAGTAGATGAACCAGACATGCACACGCCAACCGGCGACATGGAGCGCCTGCAAGCTGCGCTGTCGCAGCAATGGGATATTGGTGAGGTCCGGGTCGATCTGCCGGTTCTGACCCGTGTTCAACCTGCCCTGCGCAAAGGCAAATGGGCGGTCACTGTGGCGCTATATAAAGGCCATAACGATGCCCACGAAAGGTTGCTGGACATCTGGCCCGGCTATTTTGAAGGGCGGCTTTACGGGCTGGCGATTGATCTGGGTTCCACCACGATCGCGGCGCATCTGTGTGACCTTCGCAATGGTCAGGTGTTGGAATCCGCCGGGATCATGAATCCACAAATCCGTTTTGGCGAAGACCTGATGAGCAGAGTTTCCTACGCGATGATGAAYCCCGGYGGCGATAAGGAAATGACCTCGGAAGTGCGTAACGCAATCAATGAATTGGCCCGGACTATTGCCGAGGATGCCGAAATTGACCCCAAACAGATCATGGAATGCGTTTTTGTCTGCAATCCGGTGATGCATCATTTGCTACTGGGGATTGATCCGGTGGAACTTGGGCAAGCGCCGTTTGCACTTGCGACATCAAATTCACTGTCGCTGAAAGCGTCTGCGCTGGATATGGATGTGATCAACCGTTCTGCACGGGTCTACATCCTGCCCTGTATCGCGGGCCATGTAGGTGCCGACGCCGCGGCAGTTGCCCTGTCAGAGGAACCCTACAAATCGCAAGACCTCGCGTTGATTGTGGATGTTGGCACCAACGCTGAAATCCTGCTTGGCAACAAAACCCGCGTTCTGGCCTGCTCATCGCCCACTGGTCCCGCTTTTGAAGGCGCGCAGATCAGTTCCGGCCAACGCGCGGCCCCCGGCGCAATTGAACATGTCACCATCGACCCTGCCACCAAGGAACCCCGTTTTCAGGTTATCGGCTCCGAGCTATGGTCAGATGAACCAGGGTTCGAGGAAGTCATCGCCAGTTCCGGTATTACCGGCATCTGCGGCTCTGGCATCATCGAGGTCATTGCTGAAATGCGCATTGCCGGGATATTGGATGCGTCCGGGCTGATTGGCTCRGCTGAACAAACCGGCACCACCCGCTCAGYCCCCGAGGGGCGTACCCACGCTTACATGCTTCACGACGCCAGCGCCGAAGGTGGCCCGCGCATTACTGTCACTCAGGCCGACATCCGGGCGATCCAACTGGCAAAATCAGCGCTTTATGCCGGCGCGCGGCTGTTGATGGACGAAATGGGTGTGGACAAGGTTGACCGCGTCGTTTTAGCCGGAGCGTTCGGGGCGCATATTTCTGCGAAACACGCGATGGTTCTGGGGATGATCCCCGATGTGCCGCTTGATAAAGTATCTTCCGCAGGAAACGCTGCCGGAACCGGGGCGCGTATTGCGCTTTGCGACGTCACGGCGCGCGCGAAAATTGAAAAAATCGTGCAGGATATCACCAAGGTCGAAACCGCAATAGAGCCGCGTTTCCAAGAGCATTTCATCGCCGCCACAGCGATCCCCCACGCCACTGAGCWATTCGAAAATCTGGCGTCGGTAGTGGCCCTTCCTGATGTCAGTTTTAACGCTGGCAATGACGATGAATCCGGCGGAAAGCGCCGCCGTCGTCGGCGATGACCGCTTGACCAAAGCGCTRSGTTTTACTACCTCAGTGTTGAAGTGCGCGGGTGTAGCTCAATGGTAGAGCAGCAGCTTCCCAAGCTGAATACGAGGGTTCGATTCCCTTCACCCGCTCCACTCTTCTTTTTTRTACAAATATCCCCCGAGCGGAGCGAAATCGCGCGAAGCGCTATAAGAAATGCGCCCAAGGGGCGCTCATTCAGGTCAGCCCTTCCCTTGCATGTAGGCCACCAACATTTGTGTCGATCCGTCTTTGTCGGCAGAACYTTCCAATCCTGAAACCACCGGCTCCAACGCAACCGCCAGTTCTTTGCCCAGTTCCACGCCCCATTGATCATAGGAATTGATCCCAAGAATAACACCTTCCACAAACACCCGGTGTTCATAAAGCGCGATGATCTGGCCCAGAACAAATGGTGTCAATTTCGGATAGACCAAGGTGGTCGAAGGCCGGTTTCCGGGGAAAACCCTGTGCCGGGCCTGTCGGTCCAACTCATCCCCCAGCAATCCCYTGGCTGCCATCAAAACACGAGCTTGTTCCAGCGAACGCCCACCCATCAATGCCTCAGACTGGGCCAGACAGTTTGCAATCAACAACCGGTGCTGATGCGCCAATTCCGGTTCATGCCCTGATGCCGCCACCATGAATTCACAAGGCACYACGCGGGTACCCTGATGGATCAACTGGTAAAACGCGTGTTGCCCATTGGTGCCGGGTTCGCCCCAGACGACGGGCCCGGAATTACCAGGCAAATCAGCGCCATCCATCGACACTCGCTTACCATTGCTTTCCATCTCAAGTTGTTGAAAATACGCAGGTAACCGGCTCAGGCGTTGATCATAGGGCAACACGGCGCGGGTGGCATAGCCGCAAATCTGGTTGTGCCAGATGCCGACCAGTGCCAGCATTACCGGCATGTTCTGATCCAATTCGGCATCGTTAAAATGGCGATCCATCGCCTGRCCGCCGCGCAGAAATTCGTGGAAATTACCGGCTCCTATAGCGATCATCATCGACAGGCCAATTGGTCCCCACATCGAATAACGCCCACCTACCCAGTCTTCAAAACCAAACACCCGGTCTGGCGTTATGCCCCAATCAGCGGTTTTGTCTTGCGCCGACGACACAGCAGCCAGATGCGCGCCAACCTGCCCCTCTTGCAGACCTGCCGCCAGCCAGTCACGGGCGGTGGAAGCGTTGGTCATTGTTTCAATCGTGGTGAATGTTTTGGACGCGATAATCACCAGCGTTTTAGACGGGTCCAGACCTTTGAGAGTGTCGTGTATATGCGCCCCGTCAACGTTCGAGACAAAATGACAGCGTGGCCCATTGTGGTAGGGTGCCAGCGCCAGACAACCCATGGCTGGCCCCAGATCAGAGCCGCCGATGCCAATATTCACCACATCTCTGAACTTGCCACCATTTGCAGTCTSGATACTGCCCGAGCGAATATTGTCGGCAAATACTTCCATCCGGGAAAGTGTTTCCAACACACCCGGCATCACGTCTTGCCCGTCAACCAAAACCGGACCACCGTCAATATTTCGCAATGCCGTGTGCAGGGCTGCGCGGGTTTCGGTTTGRTTGATTTTATCGCCTGAAAACATAGCATTGCGATGCTTTGTTAATTCTGCATCCATCGCCAGTTGTAACAACAGATTACGGGATTTGGCGTCAATATTGGTCTTTGAATAATCAAACAACATATCGCCACTGCGCACCGAATAGTCTTGTGCACGGCTGGCATCAAACAGGTCAAGAATAGAACGATCCTGAACTAACTTTTGATGTGCCTTCAGATCATCCCAGTCCATTTTTTAGGCCGCCCAATGCACTGTTGCGCCATTTAGCACGGCTGAAACAGGCGCAATCAGGGGGTCAGCGGTTTTGCTCGCCTGCTCATAGGCCGCGCGTTTTGCAGCGCCGGTGATCACCACATGTTTTGCCAGTGCCTCATCCAGAACCCGCGCGCTTAGTGTGATGCGTGGCTCGGGTGCGCCGGGTGCGCGCATCGCCAACAGGGTCGGCGCTTCGGGCGCCATAGCTTCGCGCAATCTGTCGGCACCGGGAAACAACGACGCTGTGTGCATGTCCGTGCCCATTCCCARCAACAAAACCGAAATCGGCAAGTGCTGCATGATGCTCGCCCCCAGATCAATGAGCTTCTCTTCCGGTGTTTCAGCGTCGGCATATAGCGGCAGATAGGTCGCAGCGGCCGCGCGCCCAACCAACAGGCGTTCCTTGATCAGCCGTGTGTTTGAACGCCCGGATGTTTCRGGCACCCATCTTTCATCGCTTAGCATTACACGTACCCGGGACCAGTCCAGATCAGCCGCGCTCAGATAATCAAATATCGGCCCCGGCGTGGTGCCGCCGGGTACGACGAAAGTTGTGGTATCGAGGTGGCCAAGCGCCTGTTCCAGTTCGCTGGCCAATATGCTGGCCAAATCGATCATCATCATTTCCTGGTCAGGGTATTCAATCAAATTCATTCTTTTATCTCCCGCCAGCGCCGCCCGTCGCGGTGCATCAGCATCATTGCATCTTCCGGCCCGCTACTGCCGACATCGTAGGGCTTTGGTACTTCGCCGCGTTCTTCCCAACCGGCAATAACCGGATCGGTCCAGCCCCAGGCGGCTTCCACTTCGTCGCCGCGCATGAACAGCGTTTGGTTGCCACGCATTACATCCATGATCAAACGTTCATAGGCATCAGGGGCGTTGTCAATATCGTCGCCAAGAGCTTCCGCAAATGTCATGTCCAGCGGCACATCAATCAGACGCATCCCGCCCGGGCCAGGGTCTTTTATAGTCACGCCTAATGTCATGCCTTCATTCGGTTGCAACCGAATGGCCAAAGTATTGCAGTGCTGGCCGCTGGATTGTCCAAATATCAAATGCGGTGCGTCTTTGAACACCACAACAATTTCGCTTTCACGGGCTTTCAGTTTTTTACCGGTACGCAGATAAAACGGYGTTCCGGACCAGCGCCAATTGGATATATGGCAYTTTAGCGCGACGAAACTCTCGGTCAGGCTTTTTGGATCACCGGCATCATCRCGGTAGGATTGTTCTTTACCGTCAGCACTATACTGACCGCGCACAATGTGGTGCGGGTCAACTGGTTCCAGCGCGCGGATCACTTTTAGCTTTTCGTCGCGGACCTCATCCGGGCCAAARCGACTGGGGGGTTCCATTGCGATCAGGCACAATAGTTGCATCAAATGGTTTTGCACCATATCGCGCATCGCACCGGATTTATCGTAATACGCCCCGCGACCACCCACACCGACTGTTTCAGCTACGGTGATCTGGATGTGATCGACGTATTGCGCGTTCCAAAGCGGCTCAAACAGGATATTTGCAAAGCGTACCGCCATCAGGTTCTGGACAGTTTCTTTGCCCAGATAATGATCAATCCGATAGACCTGACTTTCCTCAAAATGCGCGGCCAGAACCTTGTTAAGCTCTTTGGCGCTTTCAAGATCACGGCCAAAGGGTTTTTCCACAACGATCCGGCATTTTTCATCTGYCATCCCGTATGAATGCAGGCGTTTTGCCAATTCGCCAAACAAGCTTGGGCCGACCGAGAAATAGTAGGCATGGATCAAATCGGGACGGATCATTTTGGCCAAATCTTCCCAGCCATTTTCACCCATTGCGTCAATGGGAACATAGCGAACCTGTTCGAGAAACTTGGTTAGTTTACCTTCATCCTTATCTTCAGCGTCGCCAAATTCGATGATCGCCTCGCGTACCATGTCGCGGTACCCCTGATCGTCCAGATCTGCGCGCGCCGCGCCGATTATCTGAGCGCCTTCTGGCATTTGCCCGGCCAGATAGCGCCGATGCAGGCCCGGTAATATTTTCCGTCGGGCCAAGTCACCCGTACCGCCAAAAATCACCAGATCAAACAGGTCTACCGGTATTACTCGTGAAACCATATTTCAGCTCCAATTTCATCTCTGCATAAGGGTTCGCTAAACCATGTTAGCGCAAACGCAACCCCTAAACACGCGCTTGCCCAAAGTCTAGCATCCCCGTCACAGTTCACAACCGCGTCAGTGAAAACTATGGGGGTTTAAATGCCAACAAGGCCGCTATAGCTGTTGGYATAAGCTAAGCTGAAACGGAAAAGTATGAAACATCAGGCAATTGAAACCAAGCGGTTCGATAAATTTGAACATCCCCATATCACTTCGAATGGTGATGAACGGGCGTCGGTTGCACTGAGCAATCCGCAAACGCTCTGGTTTAATACCGGGACACTTTGCAATATCACCTGCGAAAACTGTTATATCGAAAGCTCGCCCACTAATGACCGGCTGGTTTATTTGTCTGAGGCTGATGTTCAGGACTATCTGACCCAAATTACAGAACGTGGCTGGCCGATAAAAGAAATCGGTTTCACCGGGGGTGAGCCGTTTATGAACCCGGATATGATCGCGATGGCACGGGTATCTCTGGCCGCCGGGTATGAGGTTTTGATCCTTACCAACGCCATGCGGCCGATGATGCGTCAGGCAATGCGTGCTGGTTTGCTGGGGCTGCGGGACGATTTTGGGGATAAACTAACTTTGCGGATTTCCGTTGATCACTGGTCCGAGGTACTGCACGAAAAAGAACGCGGTAAAGGCACGTTTGCCAGCACCCTGAAGGGCATGGAATGGTTGCGGGACAATGAATTCAAAATGACCGTCGCCGGTCGCACGGTATGGGGTGAGGATAATACCAGATCGCGCGACGGGTATGGGGCGTTTTACGCCGAACACGGCTTTGATATTGATGCCCATGATCCCGGTACAACGGTGCTGTTCCCGGAAATGGATGAAACTGTGGAAGTCCCTGAAATTACCACGGCCTGTTGGGGAATTCTGGATACGTCGCCAGCGCAGGTTATGTGTTCAACGTCGCGTATGGTGGTGAAACGCAAAGGTGCTGACAAACCCGCCGTTCTGGCCTGTACTTTGCTGCCCTATTCGCCGGAATTTGAGTTGGGGACAACATTGGCTGAAGCCGAAGGCAAAGTATTCCTGAACCACCCGCATTGCGCGAAATTCTGCGTGCTTGGCGGGGCCAGCTGTTCGGCTTAGGCGGCTTTTTTCGGGTTTTTACCAAGAATGATCATCGCCAGTATTTCGTCGTCAGTGACATCCTTGACGTTTTCAGTCCCGACAAGCTTGCCGTTTTTTATCACGCTGACCCGGTCACAAAGATCCATTACGTCATGGATGTCGTGGCTGATCAGAAATATCCCGATACCGTCCGCTTTCAACTGGTGGATCAGATCGGCGACCATTTCAGTTTCCTGCGGGCCAAGCGCGGCTGTCGGCTCATCCATGATCAGGATACGGGCGTTAAAGTACACTGCYCGGGCGATAGCAACKGAYTGACGCTGACCGCCGGAAAGTGATCTTACCGGCGAGGAGAAATTTTTGAAATTCGGGTTCAGGCGACCCATGATTTTTCGGGTCTCGGCCTCCATTGCAACATCATCAACCATCCCCATCCGCGTCACCAGTTCGCGGCCCAGAAATAGATTGGCCGCCGCGTCCAGATTATCCGCCAGCGCCAGTGTCTGGTAAATCGTTTCGATATTATATTTGCGCGCGTCACGCGGGTTGTTGATAATGGCTTTTTCACCGTTGATGAAAATCTCACCGGCGTCGGCCTGATGGGCCCCGGACAAAACCTTGATCAGGACGGATTTACCKGCACCGTTATGGCCCAGCAATCCGACCACTTCGCCGGGGAACAGATCAACACTGATATCATCAACGGCTTTGACACCGCCAAATGCCATTTCTATATTCTTCATTTCCACCAGAGGGGTTGATGTGCTCATGTCTATATCCCCCCTAAACTTTCGACCGGCGACGATAGATTGAATCCACCCAGACCGCCGCCACYARAACACCGCCAACAACCATCTGCTGGATCGCCGCATCAAAGCCAATCAGTACCATGCCGGTTTGCAGGGATTGCATCACCAAAGCCCCAAGGATCGCACCATAGATTGTGCCAATCCCGCCCGAAAATGACGTGCCCCCTATTACCGCGGCGGCAATCACATACAGYTCATCCAGTGAGCCAAGATTGTTGGTCGCCGAATTCAGCCGSGCGCTGGCAATCACCGCTGCCAAGCCGCTAAGTGTKCCCATCAGGGCGAAAATCTTGACCGTTACCCATTTGGTATTGATGCCCGAAAGCTCTGCCGCGACGGGGTTGCCGCCAATGGCAAAAACATAGCGGCCAAAGCGGGTGCGGGTGGTAAGAATTGTCATCACCACGCCTACCGCCATCAGGATCAGAACCGGTATCGCAAAGCCGTGGCTGATAAATATCTCTTCGAYTGGTGTKTCGATATTATTYGCWRCCACGTATTGYTTYACRATKCCCTTGGGCCAGGGATAGGAGTTCACCAGCRCCACAAAACCAATAATAAATCCACAACCCGCAATGGCCAGGAATGTTTCTGCCCATAACGGGCGCAGGGGGAACCGGAACTTTTTGCGCTGCCGCCTGCCCTGCCAGAGAAAGCCTAGGACCGCCAGACATGCGACCAGTCCAACCGCCCAACTCGCTGTYGAMCCAACAGCACCATAYGGCCCGCCGCCCAGCCGCGAAAAYGTAACATCCACCGGAGAAATCGTTTCGCCGCGTGCCAGCAAAAACGCAGCCCCGCGCCAGACCAGCAAGCCRCCAAGKGTTACAATAAATGCCGGGATGCCGAGATAGGCAATCAGATAGCCATGGAATGCCCCAATCAGGCAACCAATAATCAGCCCGCAGATCACCGCAATGATCCAGATCAGCGGATGACCCAGTCCCAGAAACTCTGGCAATATCCAGACCTGAATAATCGCCATCGACATGGCGCTAAACCCAAGGATCGACCCGACCGACAAATCAATATGCCGGGTCACGATCACCAGCACCATGCCCGTCGCCATGACCCCCACAGAAGCCGTTTGAACTGACAGGTTCCAAAGATTTCGCGGCGTCAGAAATGCACCAAAATTGTTCACCACCTGACCGTAGACGTGGAACCCAACCCAGATAACAATCAGGGCAGCGATCATTCCAAGCAAGCGAGCATCTATTTCGGTAGCGCGCAAAAAACGGGTAAACCCGCGTTCATTCTCTACCTTGGCGGCGCCTGTATCTTCAGGGCTACTCACATCGCTCTCCTACGGTATGGAATGAAGGGGAATCCGCATTTGGGCAATACTGTCCCAAAATACCCGCGCCAGGTCAAACCCGGCGCGGGTTGTTTTTAGTTGGTTCGCTTAGTTACAGCCGGAAACACCAGCCATTGCACCTTCGCAGACTTTGTCTTTTGCGATGTGGCCAGCATCAATAACGACATTGATGTTGGAAGCACTGATAGGTGTCGGTGCCAGAAATATTGCGTTCATTTCAACGCCCTTCGCACCACCGGACCACTTTACAGCGCCATCAATTGCGTCAAGTGCAGCACCGCCTGCCAGTGCGGAAGCGATGTTACCAGCAGCCTTGCCCAGTTCACGTGCGTCTTTCCAGACGGATGTGTTCTGCGTGCCGCGTGCGACACGGTTCAGCGCTGCATGGTCGCCGTCCTGACCAGACACAGGAATATTCAGACCCTGCGCCGCCAGAGCAGCAATAACACCACCGGCCATGCCGTCATTTTCAGACAGAACCGCGTCAACATTGTTGTTGTTGGCGGTCAGGATCTGTTCCATGTTTTTCTGTGCGTTGTCAGGCTTCCAGCCATCGGTGAAAGCTTCGCCAACGATGGTGATCTTGCCCGATGCAACGTCAGCACCGATCACGTCCATCATGCCTTCCAGCAGGAACAGCGCGTTCGGGTCACCCTTGTCGCCTTTGATGATGGCGTAGTTGCCTTCAGGAACCACGGCGAGGATCGAGCGGGCAATCACCCGGCCAACTTCTTTGTTGTCAAAGGTCAGATAGAACGCACGGTCATCTTCGATTAAACGGTCATAGCCAATGACAGGAATACCTTCAGCCGCCGCCGCATCAACAGCCGCACCWACCGAACCCGAGTCAACCGACAGGATAACCAGTGCATCCGCACCCTGAGCAATCAGGTTTTCAACATCAGACAGCTGCTTACCAGCAGAGTTCTGCGCATCAGCAGAAATATAGGTGTCACCGTTTGCTTCGATGGCGGCCTTCATTGCTGCTTCATCAGTCTTCCAGCGTTCTTCCTGAAAGTTTGACCAGCTAACGCCGATAACCTGTTCAGCGGCAAATGCCGATGTTGCAACGCTTACGCCAAGCGCAGCAGCTGCGATAAATCCGAATTTTTTCATTTTTTTCTCCCAGATATGCTTGCAAGCACGACGCTATCTTTTTTGATTCGCCGTGTCTGTAAGAATTATGCGATATATTAATTTACTAATCAAATTAAATATTGCATCAATAGAATATCCGCCGTACTTTTTGTGCAATGCGGCTAAATTCAATCTGCTTTTGCCCCGTGAACCAAAGGACAACCAACCATGTCGGAAGAAAGGCCATCCAATACTGATCGTCTGACCGGCACAAGTATGGTGTTTTCTGCAATCCGTCAGACCTCACCTGTTCCGCGCATAGATATCGCCAAAGCTACCGGTCTAAGCCCGGCAACTGTCACCAGTATTACAGCCGATCTGATAACACGGGGCCTGATTCAGGAAGTTCCAGTTGAAAACCCGCCCGCCAACATGAAACGCGGCCGCCCACGGGTTAACCTCAAAATCCGCGGTGAAGCGCATCTGGTTGCAGGAATGAAGTTGTCGGACAAATTGGCGACAGTCACGATACTTGATTTCGATGGAAAGCGTATTTCCGATTTTTCCAGCACTTCCGAATATTCCGTTCGCTCTGCTACGCAAACTGTTGAATTTCTGTCCGAAACACTGTCCCAAGCTCTCAGTAGCGCGGGCCTTTCCCACGCTGACCTATCCGGTGTTGGCGTCGGTATTCCCGGCATTATCGACGGTCCGGCTGGTACCGTCTACTGGTCACCTACCATCACTGAACGCGACGTTCCTCTGCAAAATATGCTGCGGAACGCCTTTGATGTTCCTGTTTATCTGGATAATGACGCCAACCTTGTCGCAATCGCCGAACAGCGGTTTGGATTAGGCAAAGAAGCGCGCAACTTTATCGTGGTTACGGTTGAACAGGGTGTTGGTATGGGCATTGTCATTGATGGCAAACTTTACCGGGGCCAGCACGGCTGTGGCGCAGAATTGGGGCATACCAAGGTCCATCTGGATGGCGCCCTGTGCCGCTGTGGGCAACGTGGTTGCCTGGAGGCTTACGTCGGCGATTATGCCCTGCTGCGCGAAGCCAGTACAGCGATGGATCTGGTCGGAGAAAGTACCGAACACCAGATGGAAACTCTGTTACAGGCTGCGCGCGCTGGTAACAATATGGCAGAATCAATAATCCGGCGCGCCGGGCGGATGTTCGCAATGGGATTGGCCAATGTGGTGAATATATTTGCACCGGAACTGATCATTCTGTCGGGCGAGCGGATGCAGTWTGAYTATCTGTATAATGATGGCATGATCGACGAAATGAAGAAATCAATCGTCCAGTTTGGCGGCCCGCCTCCCGAAGTAAAAGTTCACAAGTGGGGGGATCAGATGTGGGCAATGGGGGCCGCGGCCCATGCAATTGACGGTATATCTAATGCTGTATTGCACGAGTCGACCATAAATGAGACGTAAATCCATATTTCTATTTGCGGTGTTTGCCGCGAACATTGCCCAAAGTGAACCGCTGTTTGTTAACCGTTCTGCCGACCTTGGGATCACCCACCAATATGACGGAGGCTGGGAATATTTTGTAGGTGGCGGTGTCGCCAGTTTTGATTGCAACGGCGATCTTTTCCCGGAAATTTTTGTGGCGGGTGGGGMGTCGCCTGCGACATTATTCCGAAATTTCACACTATCMCGTGGCAGCGATGTTTCCCTGATACCTGACACTCCGGCAACTTTGTCGATTACCGGCATTACCGGCGCCTATCCTCTGGACATCGACAGCGACGGTATTCTCGATTTGTTCATTATGCGGGTCGGGGAAAATCGCCTGCTGAAAGGCGGGCCGGATTGCTCATTCTCTRRCTTCGAAGACCTGAACTTTGAAGGTAGCGACCGCTGGACCACTGCTTTCACAGCGACCTGGGAAGATGGCAACCGCCTGCCAACCCTTGCCGTTGGCAACTATGTAAACCGCGACGATCCAGAGGGACCGTTTGAGGCCTGCGACACCAATTTCCTGATACGCCCGGTAGAGGGCCAGTATCAGGCAACCCCGCTAACCCCCGGTTATTGCCCGCTATCCATGTTGTTTTCTGACTGGGGTCGCAATGGGCGTCAGGATCTTCGTATCAGCAATGACCGCCACTATTACGTCCGTAACGGCAATGAACAAATGTGGGCGATGGAAAAAACGCCAAGATTATACGACGCAACGGATGGTTGGAAGGAATACAAAATCTGGGGCATGGGCATTGCCAGCCGCGATATTACCGGTGACGGATTGCCCGAAATTTTCCTGTCCAGTATGGGCGATCAGAAATTGCARATGCCCGACACCTCGCGTRATGGACCGGCTTTTCTGGATGCAACTTACCAGCGCGGCACCACCGCRCACCGCCCCTATACCGGCGGTGACGGGCGGCCTTCCACTGGCTGGCAGGTGGAATTTGGTGACGTGGATAATGATGGGCTGGATGATGTCTTTATTGCCAAAGGCAACGTCGAGCAAATGCCCGACAGCGCCATGGCCGATCCGAATAACCTGCTGATGCAAAAYMCYGACGGCACYTTTWCAGAAGCCGGGTTAGTCGCAGGTATCGCCAGTATGGACCGTTCACGCGGTGCGGCCCTGCTTGATTTGAACCTCGACGGGCGGCTTGATCTGGTAGTGGTAAATCGGCGCGTGCCGGTGGAAGTTTATCAGAATGCCACCACTGATACCGGCAATTGGTTATTGCTTGATATCCGGCAAAATGGCACCAATCCACAGATGGTTGGTGGCTGGGTAGAGGTCAGCGCTGGCAGCAAAACCTGGTACCGGGAAATTACTGTTGGCGGCGGCCATGCCAGTGGCAACGCCGCCCTGATGCACTTTGGTCTTGGTGGCCAAASTAATCYACGCCTGCGGGTAATTGCACCGGATGGGACGGTAACAAAATGGCTGGATGTTCAGGCAAATCAGATCTTACGTCTTACGCCTGACGGCCATCWGTTAACYGCYAATCCKATTTAGTCCACTGGTAACCCGCTTGGAACAGCGTCCGGTACACCAAGTCGTCCGTAAAGRCTGACATCATCCTTCAAYGCYTCTARAAACGCCARWATYTGCGCAACTTCTGCGTCATTCAAGGCAACCGGCTCCAACTCGTTAGCYGCYGCAATCAGSGCTACTTCGTCCGGCGCRTCCAATATCGYCCAATCCTTGGCCCCGGCCAKWTCYGGCAAWATMGCCTGTGTCCGATCATACRYCATYAACCCCGCCACCGGGTCAAGGTGATGGCGCACCACCGCTTCCAGCGACGCATACGCRCCGTCATGSCCATAKGGYSCKGTCTCRGTKAYATTGCGCAAACTTGGGGTGCGAAACCGGTAGGCATCASCCGCCTGCCCGGTCACCCGCATCCGGCCAACATCACGATTGTGGTTTTCAAACCGCGCCGCTTTGCCCGGTCCGATCTGTGGCATGGCGATTGCGTGGAAATCCTGGTCGCTTTGGAAGCGCCCGGYGTGGCAGGCGGAACATCCGGCCTTACCATAGAACAAKTCYRCCCCGGCACTGGCTTTCTCGGTCAGCGCCTCACCCGCCAGAAACCGATCAAACGGGCTGTCATCCGCGCGCCAYTCAAATGCAATGAAATCCGCGATCATGTTGGAAATGTCTGTAAACCTAATGTCGCGCGCGCCAATTACCGGATCAAACATTCTGCGGTATTTGGGAATACCTGCAACCCGCGCTGATAATATTTCCCACGCCCCGCCCTTTTGGGATAAAAATCCCTGCCGCACTGCCTGTGAAACATCGTTTTCAGAATAATGCCCGGACATTTCATCACCGGAAAGCACCGGGAACATCGCCTGCGCTGACAATACGCTGTTGAACCCCTGTACCATGTCATCGTCCAGCGGTGTGCGAATGCCAGAGGGCCGCGTCGCATCAGCCTGCAACCGACCATCGTGGAAAAGTGTGGTAAATTCAGCCGCCCCAAGATTGAACAATGCCGGCGCATTTCGCCCGATACGTTGCTCTGGCAGATTATCTGGATCAACGCGCCGATCCGGCCCAAGACCTGTTCCACCCTCACCTATCGCCAGCGAAACACCGTCTGATGTGGCGAACTTCGGGTGGTGGCAGGTGGCGCAGGATATATTGCGATTACCGCTTAGAATTGGATCATAAAACAGCAACTGACCAAGGGCGATATTCTCGGAGGGCGCAGTAGAAAAATTCGCTGGCGGGAAGTCTGGAACCGTTTGCGATATCGCTTGGCCGCCGGTAACAAATCCGGCCGTCACAGTCCAAATCAGCAACAAATGTCGATTTAATTTTACCATCGAATTAATATGTGACATCCTAGTGAATAGAATGCAACGTCAACCATATCGATTCCGGTTTTTGGGGAAACTAACATGTATCTAGGCCTCGATCTGGGCACTTCTGGCTTAAAAGGCATGTTGATCGACGATACACAGCAAGTCGTTGGCACCGCAAGCGCTCCCTTGGGCGTCTCCCGGTTGCATGATCGCTGGTCCGAGCAGGACCCGGCCAGCTGGATCACCGCYACCGAAGCTGTGATTGATCAACTATCAATGGAATTYCCAAKCCAATTGCAGGCCCTGAATGGKATCGGGATTTCCGGGCATATGCACGGCGCGACGCTGATTGATAAGACTGGCAAAGCAATCCGCCCCTGTATCATGTGGAACGATACCCGCAGCTTTGCCKAAGCAACTGAACTGGACGCGATGCCCGATACSCGCGCGTTGACTGGCAACATCATTTTTCCGGGATTTACGTCACCCAAGCTGCTTTGGGTGCAGCGCAATGAACCAGAAAACTTTGAGCGTATCCACAAGGTTTTGTTGCCCAAGGACGCCCTGCGGCTATGGCTGACCGGTGAATATATCTCGGAAATGTCAGACAGTGCCGGCACCGGCTGGCTGGATATGGCAAACCGGGACTGGTCCGATTATCTGCTGGCCACAACGGGTCTGGAACGCAGCAACATGCCGGATCTGGTTGAAGGCAACGCCGYKGGTGGGMAAAYGCGTGACACGCTTGCGGCCCGCTGGAACCTTCCTAAAGGTATAATCGTTGCGGGCGGCGGCGGTGACAATGCAGCGTCCGCCATCGGCATGGGGGTGGTTAACGGYGGGCAGGCTTTTGTCTCTATCGGGACTTCSGGGGTTTTGTTCGCCGCCAACGACGCCTACCAGCCAAAAGCCGAAAGTGCGGTGCACACATTYTGTCATGCGCTACCCAACAAATGGCACCAGATGGGTGTGATACTTGCCGCAACAGATGCGCTGGAATGGTACAGTAAGATTACCGGGAAAACCGCTCAGGAACTTACCGGCGAACTCGGCGACACCCTGTCCGCCCCCGGCGGCGCGACATTCCTGCCCTACCTCGGCGGAGAGCGCACGCCAATCAATGACGCTGATGCCCGCGGCGSSTKYGTKWWCCWKTSCSWYKGMSAKGRYYGYGCYGYCMWKMSCCGYGMWGWSCWRRAMGKYGWSRCMTTTKSAWWYCRYGWYTKYWWTKWGGSCCWRCKSKYYWSSRRWRYCGWMWTMMSMSKMKYSCWKRNCGGTKKSGTAACCGGCTGCGGTGAACTGTTCGACCATCGAGTTGCCGTCAGAAATCCACCGCGCGGATGATTTTGTTGGCATCGAAATCCCGACCGTTTCGGCAATCGCCGCCGTCGAGAATGCAATTGCGGATGTACTGATTGCCAGTGACATCACCAGATTTTTGATTTTCATAGTCTTCTCCCATAAATGTGCAGCGACCGTCCAACACGTCACATTTTTCCAAATGCGTTCGAATCAGGTCGTATGCAAACCTAGATCGTTTTTTCATGCTTTAATAATAACAGTTTTAGCTATATGCATAACAAAAAGGATATGTACAATGTTCAAGCTTCCGCCTTTAACTCTAAAGCCTGTGCAGCTGCGCTTGATGGTTGCTTTGGCTGAAACCGGCAAGCTGCAATCGGCTGCAGAACGATTGGGGATTGCACAACCCGCGGCGTCTCGGGCGCTGGCCGAAATTGAAGCCATGGCAGGCACGCCGTTGTTTTCACGCCACCCCAAAGGCATGACCATCACGTTGGCCGGGCAATTGGTCGCCAACAAAGCTACCGCGATCCTGCAAGAAGTTTATGATTTGGAAGACAATCTTGGCCATCTCAAGGAAGGCTTGGCAGGGAAAATTCGCATTGGAGCGGT
>NVTR01000044.1 GCA_002732955.1 Marinosulfonomonas sp. | reverse complement strand
TTTCCGTCAACTACCGGATTTGAAGGCAACACAAAATCGTTTAGAAAGATTCGCTTATCCTCAAAAACTTTAGCGAGAGGATCAACGCCACCAGTTTCAAGTAGAAACTTGGCATCGTACTTTGACCTAACAGCACGAGATTGCCCAATTCCGTAAAGAAAAATAGAGAGTGCATAGACGACCAACCCGGCAAAACCAACGGTTACCCAAGACAGTGGCGCGTACTGGCTAAACACGCCAGCAGTCCAAGCTGCCCATGCTGGCAACGCAACACTTGTAACGGGGAAAACCACCGCCCAAATGAAGGTGCCCAAAGACAACTTCCACTCGATCCCGAGAAATACACGGTCTAGTTTTTTCCACATAACTTGAAAATGCACTATGTATCTCAAATTGTGGAGTCATTTCACACCTCGCCATCTCGGGCTTGGTGCGTTTGATACATAAGGCCGCAAATATCCTTGGGGTGAATTCGCCAAAGGCGAAGAGGGGCGAACAGCCCCATATCCTGAAAATCTGGTGCGGGCGCTTGCCCGTGCAATTGATTTTAGACGCCCAGCTTGGCGTGGATTTCATCCAGATCGATTTCACCAATGGGCATCTTGTTTCCAGGGTCTTTGAAATCATATTTGAACAGGTCAAAATCCCGTTTGTACATTTCATAGACCAGGTGCATTGAGAGATCGTCGAAATAATCCCCAACCGGGTGGGCGCGCTTAGGTCCGTGACCTTCAGATTCGTTAAAGCGCGGGATTTCGGCCAGATCAATCGCATTTTTCGTGTCAATATTATCCAGTACGTCCTGCATACCTTCATTAAATTTTTCTGTGTATACGATCTTGTCGTAAGAACCACCGTTCACAATAAAGGTCGAAACATGCCCGGACATGGCCGACCAGTGGATATCCGGGTCCATTGGTTTGCGCCATTTCACCGTGTCGCGGGCGAATAGCAGGAAACGGCGGAAGCTTTTGATCTGATCAAACTCACCCTCAACTTCGATGCCGTATTTCTGGATCAATAGTGGCACGAGATTGCCGCGGTATCGTTTGCCATTGCGCTGAATGCCGCAGATCTTGTCGAAGAATGAAGACAATATTCGGGTGTAAGGATTTCTGACACAGGTGAAGGTGTAGGATGCGTGGTTCTGGACGTTTTTTTCAATCAAAGGCTGGCTGTCTTCGATCGCCCATTTGTGCATGCCGCCGGTTGCGTCATGGATGTCGCCATCAAAGAACTCTCCGTGATCGGAATAATACATAATCTGCCCAATGGTTGAGCAGGCACATTTGGGTACCACACGGTAAACCGTGCTTTCGCTCTCTGTCATCCAGGTTCCGGGGAAACCCATAATATACTCTCGCCTCTTGCTATCCTGAACCGCTGTTTTCCAGTGTCGGTAATTATTATGGCGAAAAAAGCAAAGAAATCCTGTTTTTTCAATGGTTCTTCACGCTATCTATGCCAAGAAGTGTAAAAATATCGGGATTTGGCTCTAAAAATGGCAAAAATCGCCTTCATATTGCTTTGCCACAAAGACCCAGAGGCGATTATCGACCAGGCGACACGGTTGACGGCGTCGGGTGATTTTATGGCGATACATTTTGATGTGCGGGCCGATAAGCCAGATTTTGACCTTATTTACGATACTTTAAGGGGTAACCCCAACGTCACGTTCGCCAAAAAGCGGATTAAGTGCGGCTGGGGAGAGTGGAGCCTGGTTCAGGCGACTTTACACGCCCTCGAAGCCGCTGAAACTGCGTTTCCACGCGCTACGCATTTTTACATGCTTTCCGGGGATTGTATGGCGATCAAGTCGTCTGAATACGCGCATGAATTTCTGGACAGTAATGACGCGGACTTCATCGAAAGCTTTGACTATTTTGAAAGCGACTGGATCAAGACCGGTTTCAAAGAAGAACGCTTGATTTACCGGCATTATTTTAACGAGCGCAAAAACAAGTGGCTGTTCTACAAGGGCTTTGCTTTGCAGAAATGGCTTGGTCTGACCCGGGAAATTCCGGCTGATTTGCAGATCATGATCGGCAGTCAGTGGTGGTGTCTGCGGCGCAGGACAATAGAGGCAATATTGCAGTTCAGCCAAGAGCGGCGCGATGTGATGGCGTTTTTCCGCACCACCTGGATACCGGATGAAACATTTTTCCAGACTCTGGTGCGCCACCTGATACCGGGGACAGAAATTCGGGCGCGTACCCTGACGTTCCTGATGTTTTCAGATTATGGGATGCCGGTCACTTTTTACAACGATCACTACGATTTATTGCTTAGTCAGGATTTCCTGTTTGCGCGCAAAATTTCGCCCGAAGCAAAAGAGCTAAAGGCCCGGCTGGGCGATCTGTTTTCTGCAAAGGATGTGGATTTCGGGATTTCGAACGAAGGCCAGAAGCTGTTTAAATTTTTGAGCGGGCGGGGCCGTGAGGGGCGGCGTTTTACAGCGCGGTTCTGGGAAGCTGAATCGACCCTTGGGCGTGACCGGGAACTGATGATTATTACCTGTAAAAAATGGCATGTCGCCAAGCGTCTGCTAAATCAGGTGCGTCAGGTTACCAATGTGCCAGCCGTTGAATATCTGTTTGATGAAGAAATGACGGCACTGCCCGATCTGGGGGGTATCCAGACAACACTTGCCAAGCGTACCCGGCATCGACGCGCATTGGTGCGGATGCTGTTTGATTTTTATGAAACCGACCGGCTGATCTTTTGTCTGGATCCTAATAATATGGACCTATTGCAGGATTTTTTCAAAGACCGCAGCAAAACCAAACTGTTACAGATTGAATGCGAATTCAGTGACGAATATTTGCTTGGGCATGCCAAACGCGTTGGCCTGGTCGGAGAGCGTACCGCCGGAGAATCGACAGCGCGGATATTGCCGACGATAAGGGCCGACGTGCAATTTGAAACCGACGAAATYAAGGACGCGGGTTTTCCGAATTTTTATAGGGTTCAGGAACGCAAATCGGTTGAGGAAAACACCGGACAGCTTTCGGATTTTCTGGATATCACACCGGAACAGGCACGCGGCATTGCCGCGACACAACATTTGTTTTCAGACTGAGGGGCTTCATGGCTTACGTTTACGACGACCAGAATATTTTTGCAAAAATCCTGCGCGGAGAGATTCCGAATTCGACGGTATTGGAATCTGAACACTCGCTGGCATTTCGTGACATCACCCCGCAAGCGCCGGAACATGTGCTGGTCATCCCGCGTGGCGCYTATGTGACCTATGATCATTTTGCTGCTGAAGCGTCAGATGCCGAGATCGTGGATTTTACCCGGATGATTGGTGAGGTTTGCAGATTGACCTCTGTTAGCCCGGATCAGGGCGACGGATACCGTATGATCGCCAATTCGGGACGCGACGGGGTCCAGGATGTGCCGCATCTGCACGTGCATATTYTGGGCGGGAAAATGCTGGGGCGGATGTTGCCAAACGCAGGTTAATGGGCAGGAAACGGATCGAACAGAATAGATGGCGGCGTTAGCGTGTTCTCAAAACGGGAGGATACGATGTCTTATATATTTCATGCCCTATCCACTAAAGAAGTTGAAAACTGGCGATCTGGCGGCGTAGATGCCAATCGGCAATCGCCGGCACGAGCAACGTCAGATGGCGGGGGAAACCCTTGCAGGTATTGTTTGAACGATATTCCCGAGGGCGCAGAAATGTTGATCCTTGCTTGTCGCCCTTTTTCCCATCTGAACTGTTATTCTGAGGTGGGACCAATATTTCTGTGTGCGGAGTGCGAACGATATGACGATGGGACCCAGGTTCCCCCGGTATTGGCCAGCCGGGAGCGGCATTTGTTCAAAGGCTATTCGGCAGATGGCCGGATCGTTTATGGCACCGGTGAGATCGTAGAGACCGTGGATATTTCTGCTTATCTGGAAAAATCCTTTGCACAAGACGAAGTTCGTTATGTCCATGTGCGCTCGGCGACCAATAACTGTTTYACRCTTAGGATYGATCAAAGCTAACTCGGGTRTTGCAGCYGGGGGTGGGCTTGGTATCATGTCGGGAAAGTCAGATATTGCGGAGYAGAYATGGCACTCGAGGCACCAGAAGTCGAAGTTGTAACYRAATACCGCGTTGCGTGTGATGGAGGCGGGAGCGCYTCGGGGCACCCCCGGGTCTGGCTGCAAATTCCCCAGGACACGGGCTTTGTGGAATGTGGATATTGCGATAAGAAATTTGTGCATCAGGATTTTGCTGACGAATTGAAATAGGCCGTATGGYGTTGCCTTTTGCGACTGTTTACCGTGTCCGGGGGGATCAACTATGAGTTTTGGCAAGGGCCACCATCTGCATCTTATTGACGGGTCGGCGTTTATTTTCCGCGCCTACCATGCGTTGCCGCCACTGACACGAAAATCTGACGGGCTGCCAATTGGCGCGGTGTCCGGGTTTTGCAATATGCTGCAAAAGCAGGTTGAAGAGGCGACRGGGCCAAATGCRCCGACCCATGTKGCRGTRATTTTTGACCATTCCGGCAAGACCTTTCGCAACGATATTTACGACAAGTACAAGGCTAACCGCCCACCAGCGCCGGAAGATTTGCGACCCCAGTTTCCGCTGACCCGCGACGCGACGCGGGCGTTCAATATCGCCTGTATCGAGGTCGAGAATTACGAGGCGGACGATATTATTGCGACCCTAAGCTGCCGGGCGCGCGATGCGGGTGGCCGGGTGACGATCATTTCCTCGGATAAGGACATGATGCAACTGGTCGGCGGCGGCGTGGAAATGCTGGACGCGATGAAGAACAAGCGYATCGACGTTGAGGGGGTTGAAGCGAAGTTCGGGGTTGGCCCCGAGAGGGTTGTGGATGTGCAGGCGCTGGCMGGGGATTCGGTGGAYAATGTGCCGGGCGCACCGGGGATCGGCATCAAGACGGCCGCGCTGTTGATCAATGAATACGGCGATCTTGATACGCTGYTGGAGCGCGCCGGTGAGATCAAACAACCTAAGCGACGGGAATCATTGCAGAATAATGTTGATCTGATCCGGATATCGCGGCAACTGGTGCAGCTTGATTGCAATATGGAGCTGGATTTCGGGTTTGACGATCTGGAAGTGAAAGACCCTGTGCCGGAAGTGTTGTTGGGCTTTCTGGCGGAAATGGAATTTCGCACCATGTCGATGCGGATCGCCAACAAGCTGGGGGTTGAGGCTCCGGTTATTGCGGATGCGCCCAAAGGCGGGGGCGATGCTGGCGCGCCGGAAGCACTAGAGTTCAAGCCTGAGGAATATGAATGGGTGAAAGACGCGGCCGCATTGCAGGTCTGGGTGGATCGGATCAATGCGCGTGGCTACGTGGCGGTGGATACCGAAACTACCAGTCTGAATGAAATGGTGGCTGAACTGGTTGGAATATCGCTGTGCGTTGAACCCGGTGAGGCTTGTTACATACCGCTGACCCATAAGGCGTCGGTGGCGGATGATCTGTTTGGCTCGGATGATCTGGCTGAAGGGCAGATGGGGCTGGACGAGGCGCTCAATATGCTGCGCCCGGTTTTGGAAGACCCGGCAGTTCTGAAAATTGGTCAGAACATGAAGTATGACGCCAAGATTTTTGCCCGCAATGGCGTGAAAATCGCGCCGATTGATGACACGATGCTGATGTCTTATGCGATGCACGCCGGGCTGCATAACCACGGCATGGATACGCTGTCACTGCGCTATCTGGAGCATGAGCCGATTCCAATAAAGCCGTTGCTGGGGGTAGGTAAATCCAAGATCACGTTTGACCGGGTGCCGGTTGAGACAGCTGTGAAATACGCGGCTGAGGACGCCGATATCACGTTGCGTCTGTGGCAGGAGTTTAAGCCGARGTTGCACCGGGTGGGTGTGACCACGGTTTATGAAACGCTGGAACGTCCGTTGGTGCCGGTTTTGGCGCGGATGGAAATGGACGGGATCAAGGTTGATCGTGATGTGCTGTCGCGGATGTCCAATGCGTTTGCGCAAAAGATGGCCGGGCTGGAGGCGGAGATACATGAGCTGGCGGGGGGGAGCTTTAACGTGGCGTCCCCCAAGCAACTGGGTGAAATCCTGTTTGACAAGATGGGGATYGAGGGCGGCAAAAAGGGGAAAACCGGGGCTTATGCGACCGGGGCGGATATTCTGGAAGAYYTGGCAAGCGAGGGGCATGATCTGCCGGCGCGGGTGCTGGACTGGCGACAGTTGGCCAAGTTGAAATCGACCTATACCGAYGCSTTGCAGGAACATATCAACCCGGAAACTGGCCGGGTACATACGTCTTATTCTATAGCCGGTGCGAATACCGGGCGCTTGGCGTCAACCGATCCGAACCTGCAAAATATCCCGGTGCGCACCGAAGATGGTCGCCGTATTCGGGAAGCGTTTATCGCCGAGCCGGGGAAGGTCTTGGTATCGCTTGACTATTCGCAGATTGAGCTGCGAATACTGGCGCATATCGCCGGGATTGATGCGCTGAAAGACGCGTTCAAGGCCGGGCAGGATATTCATGCGATGACCGCGTCGGAAATGTTTGATGTGCCGTTGGACCAGATGACACCGGATATTCGCCGTCAGGCTAAGGCGATCAATTTTGGCGTGATTTACGGGATTTCCGGCTTTGGGCTGGCGCGTAATCTGCGGATACCACGTAAAGAGGCGCAGGGTTTTATTGACCGCTATTTTGAGCGCTTCCCCGAAATTCGCACCTATATGGACGACACCGTGGCCTTCGCYAAAGARCATGAATATGTGCAAACGCTGTTTGGCCGCAAAATTCACACGCCGCAGATCAGCGCCAAGGGGCCACATGCCGGGTTTGCCAAGCGGGCGGCTATCAATGCRCCGATACAGGGCACGGCGGCGGATGTGATACGGCGCGCGATGATACGGATGCACGACGCGATTGAGGACTTGCCAGCCAAGATGCTGTTGCAGGTGCATGATGAACTGATCTTTGAGGTCGACGAAGCGGGCGTTGACGCAACCATTGAGCGGGTGCGCGAAGTGATGGAAAACGCCGCSATGCCAGCRGTGAAGCTGGATGTGAAGCTGAGTGTTGATGCGGGCCAGGGCGCAAACTGGGCCGAGGCGCATTGATGTCTGATATTATTCTGGTTGAGAATGCAGCGGGACCGGTTGCAGAGGTTCGGCTGAACCGCCCCGATAAGAAAAACGCCTGGACGCTGGAAATGTTTGATGCGCTGAGCGCGGCGGCTGGGGCKTTGGCARGGGAACCGGGGYTGCGTGCAGTKGTGATGAGCGGGGCTGGCGGGTGTTTTTCTGCTGGTTTGGATTTTTCGGTGTTTCAGGAGTTTGCGACAAAGCTTGAGGCGATCAARAAAGAGATGCGMAACCCGCCGGMBGGSCRAATAKCGAACCGGTTTCAGSAGCCGGTTGTTTGTTGGCAAAAYCTGGCGGTGCCRGTGATTGCAGCGATTGAAGGGGTTTGTTTCGGGGCSGGGATGCAATTGGCTCTKGCCGCGGATTTTCGGATTGCGGCACCTGATGCAAAGTTTTCGATCATGGAAAGCAAGTGGGGTTTGATCCCGGATATGGGGATCACSCARAGCCTGCCSAAGCTGMTGCGCGCCGATCAGGYGAAAGAWCTGATCATGACGGCGCGGGTAGTAGACGCGGAGGAGGCGCTGGCATTGGGGCTGATCACCCGAATTGCGGATGACCCGGTGGCGGCGGCGCATGGGTTGGCGGCAGAATTGGYRGCGCGTTCGCCGGATGCGGTTCAGGGTGCCAAGCGGTTGGTCGAGGAAAGCTGGGGCGCGGAGCCAAGTGCGGCGCTGGCGCTGGAGGCAGCGYTACAGGCGGAATTGATGGGTGGYGCGAACCAGATTGAAGCGGTGATGGCGAACATGCAGAAACGTGACCCCGAGTTTARGTAGCTCAGTACCGTCAGGATAAAATATCCCCGCCGGAGGCAAGAATTCTACTAACCCAACTCGTCYGACGGAATTACCGGAAAAAACYGRCCAGWGGAGYGGATGCCAAACCAGCTTTGGCCATCATGGTTTTGATGGCTGCCAATGTCTACCAGACGGTAAAAGCTCTTGCGGTCTATCAGGGCTTCCAGATTTGTGCGCACCCGCACGTAAGGGGAGGGTTCGCCGGTTTTTGGGTCGCGTTCTACCCGGATCGGATTGTTTGGACCGGCAACAGCCGTATCGCCGACATTGGTGGTGAAAGTCAGGATTTGATCTGGGCCGGGGTTGGCCGTTTCAAAATCGACGGCGACAAAGGGGGCATCATCGACGGTGATGCCGACCTTTTCGACCGGGGTGACCAGGAAATAATTGTCGCCGTCGCGCCGGATGACGGTGGAAAACAGCCGCACCAGTTCGGGGCGGCCAATTGGCGTACCTAGGTAGAACCATGTACCGTCGCGCGCAATTCGCATATCCAGATCGCCGCAAAACGGTGGATTCCACAGATGAACCGGTGCCGGGCCGGATTTTTGGGCTGAACGGGCCGCCGAAAGGATGTTATCAACACCTGATTTCACAATCTTTTGTCCAATCTTAGCTTTTGCCATTTGTATGCAGCGTAATAGTTCCTTCTAATAGGATCAAATCAGAGTTTGAGGAGAATGTTATGGTCGATGCACCGGACCTTGTGGCAGATATTGAGGCTTTGGCGGACAAGCTGGCGCTGGCACGGGCCAGTATTACCAAACGTTTTATCGGGCAGGAAGGAGTTGTTGATCTGGTTTTGTCGGCTTTGCTGTGTGGCGGGCATGGCTTGCTGGTTGGCCTGCCGGGGCTGGGCAAGACCCGGCTGGTGGACACATTGGCRACAGTCATGGGGCTGGACGGGGCGCGAATTCAGTTCACGCCGGATTTGATGCCTGCGGATATTTTAGGCTCGGAAGTGCTGGAAACGGCGGCCGATGGCGGGCGWTCGTTTCGCTTTATCGAGGGGCCGATTTTTTGTCAGTTGTTGCTGGCCGATGAAATTAACCGGGCGTCGCCGCGCACCCAGTCGGCWTTRTTGCARGCGATGCAAGARCASSWKRTYWCGGTKGCCGGRCAGSRRCRKGMKTTASSYRMRCCRTTYCAYGTKTTKGCMACRCAAAACCCGATTGAGCAGGAGGGGACWTAYCCGTTGCCCGAGGCGCAGCTGGATCGGTTTTTAGTACAGATAGACGTGGATTATCCGTCGCGTGACGCGGAGCGCGATATTTTGATCGCCACCACCGGGAGCAGTGAAGAAGAGGCGCATGGTGTGTTTGGCGAGGGCGAGCTGACGGCGGCGCAGGTGTTGCTGCGGCGGATGCCTGTAGGTGAAAGTGTGATGGAGCAGATTTTGACGCTGGTGCGGGCGTTTCGACCCGAAGACGCAAGCGCGCCGAAGGCRGTACAGGAAAATGTCAGCTGGGGGCCGGGGCCGCGGGCAGCGCAGGCGTTGATGCTGATGGTACGGGCGCGGGCGTTGCTGGACGGGCGGTTGGCACCTTCGCCTGAGGATGTGGTTGCGCTGGCGCATCCGGTTTTGATCCACCGTATGGCGCTGAGCTTTGCAGCGCGCGCGCGGGGTGAAACATTGGCGCATCTGATTGACACAGTGGCGGCAGATATTGAACGGGTTGAGGTCGCAGCATGAGCGAGGCCGCCGCCTTACGCAATCAGGCCGAAGGACTGGCATCAACATTGCCGGCCCTGATGGCAGATGCGGAGCATTTGGCGGCGACGGTGATGCTGGGGGCACATGGGCGCAGGCGGGCCGGGCTGGGGGATGAGTTCTGGCAGTATCGACCGGCGGCGGCTGGCGACGGGGCGCGGATGATTGACTGGCGCAGGTCTGCACGTTCGGACGCGCAGTTTGTGCAGGAAAAGGAATGGCAGGCGGCGCAGAGCGTGATGCTGTGGGTGGATGATGCSCGTTCAATGGATTTTTCGTCGGATAAAGGGTTGGTGAGCAAGGCAGARCGGGCGCGATTGTTGGCGCTGGCATCGGCTGTRTTGCTGATCCGGGGCGGTGAACGGGTGGCGCTGGCGTCGCTGGATAYGCGGCCCCGGCAGGGTGAAATCCAGCTGATGCGGATTGCGGCGGCGTTAAGTGATGCGACAGAGGGGCCGGAATATGGTGCGCCGGATTTACGTGGGATGTTRTCGCATTCGCGGGCGATTTTTCTGTCAGATTTTCTGGGGGATTTTGCGGCCGTATCGGCGCAACTGACGAGGGCTGCGGATCGCGGGATAAAGGGTGCTTTGCTACARGTGCTGGACCCGCAGGAAGAAGCGTTTCCGTTTGACGGGCGCACTATATTTGAAAGCATGGGGCGCTCGGTTTCCCATGAGACTTTGAAGGCGTCTGATTTGCGGGACCGGTATTTGCAGCGCCTGAGTGAGCGTAAAGAGGCGCTTAGCCAATTGGCGCGGCGCACCGGGTGGCAGTACCATTGCCACCATAGTTCGGAMACGGCGCAGTCGGCGCTGTTGTGGATTTACGGCGCGATGGAGCGGGCGCACTGATGTTTACGCTGTTTGGCATAGGATTTACCGCGCCGGCTTTGTTGCTGGGGCTGATTGCCTTGCCGGTGCTGTGGATTTTGCTGCGCGCGGTGCCGCCTGCACCGATCCGGCGGCTGTTTCCCGGGGTGGTGTTGCTGCTGGGTCTGAAGGATGACGATAGCCAGAGTGATCGCACGCCGTGGTGGCTGTTGCTGATCCGCACMCTGGCGATTGCAGCGGTGATAATTGGTTTTGCCGGGCCGGTGTTGAACCCGGAAGATGAGACAGCCGGGACCGGGCCATTATTGGTGGTGATGGACGGCACATGGGCCGATGCGCGGGACTGGAACCGGCGGTTGGAATGGGTTGAAGCGACGCTGGATGAGGCAAGCCGGGGTGCGCGACCTGTGGCTGTGGTAACGCTGAGTGACCCCGGTGTCGGAGCGTTGCAGTTTCYGGGCGCGGATGTCTGGCGATCCCGCTTGCCGGGTATTTTGCCGAAARSCTGGGAGCCGGATAGCGGCGAGGTTTTGGCCTGGGCTGAAGGATTGAGCGGGTCGTTTGAGACGTTTTGGGTGTCGGACGGGTTGCAAAGGGATAGCCGGGACGTAGTTTTGCTAGCGTTGCAGGGGCATGGTGAGGTGACGGTAGTCGAAAGCCTGCGCCCGATTTACGGGCTGCAACGGGCTGTATTTGAAGACGGTGCGGTTAGGCTGAGCCTGCAACGCGCGGTTAACGGGCTTGCAGCAGAGGTGGATATTGCCGCGCACGGGTTGGACCCGGCGGGTGCTGAACGGGTTCTGGCACGTGTTGATGTGGCGTTTGAGCCGGTGGACACAGTGGGYGAGGTCAGCCTGTCGYTRCCGGCCGAGTTGCGCAACCGGATCACGCGGTTTTCGGTTGTTGGGGTGCGATCGGCCGGGGCGGTTAGTCTGACGGATGATGCGTTGAAGCGGCGCGAGGTGGCGCTGGTGGCCGGGTCGGACAGCCGCGAAGGTTTGCAGCTATTGTCGCCGACACATTTTCTGGAACAGGCGTTAGAGCCGACTGCGGACCTGATTGATGGCACACTTGGKGATATTCTGCTGGCRAAYCCGGATGTRATTATTCTGGCGGATATTGCGACGCTTGCCCCGTTGGAAGCCGAAGGAATAGTTGAGTGGATCGAAGCCGGGGGCTTGTTGCTTCGCTTTGCCGGGCCGACGCTGGCGGGAAGTGACATTAGCCGCGGCGTGGAAGACCCTCTGATGCCGGTTCGCCTGCGCGCCGGGGGGCGCASSGTKGGKGGCGCGATGAGYTGGGGWGAGCCAAAGGAAYTGGCRCMRTTTGCCGAAGSWTCRCCGTTTTTCGGSCTGSRMATWCCMGSYGATGTCMGGGTSASCKCRCAGGTGSTGGCSSARCCGGAYCCGACCYTKKCSGAMCGGGTGATWGCSGCSCTYWSKGAYGGYACGCCGYTGGTSACRCGYAAGGMRMTKGGMSMGGGGCAGGTGGTTTTGTTTCATGTGACGGCGAATGCCGAATGGTCAACGCTGCCGCTGTCAGGGCTTTTTGTACAAATGCTGGAGCGGTTGGCGGTTTCGACCGCGCCTGCCACACCCGATGGGGATGATCTGGCAGGAACGACATGGGTGCCGGTGTCGGTTTTGGATGCGTTTGGGGTGGTGCAGGATGCAGGTAATATGGCCGGAGTGGCTGGCGAGGATATYGCTGCCGGCCAGCTTGGGGCAGAGATGCCGCCGGGTCTGTATAGCGGGCTGGATCGCCGGATTGCAGTAAATGTTATTGGCGATGATACGGTGTTGGCCCCGGCTGTATGGCCTGCGGGCGTGACAGTAAAGGGGCTGGACGTAGTRCGGGAAACGGCGCTGAAGGCTGCGTTTTTGTCACTGGCGCTGGCTTTGTTGGCGMTTGATATTGTGGCGTCGCTTTGGCTGTCMGGGCGGTTGCTGGGGCCAAGATCTGTAGCGGCATCGGCATTTTTGGCATTGGCGTTGTTTGCGCCGCCCCAAGCGCGCGCACAATCAGACGATTTTGCATTGGAGGCGACAACGCAGACGGTTCTGGCCCATGTGCTTACCGGCGACGCTGAACTGGATAGGGTTGCGCAGGCGGGATTGCGTGGGCTGTCGGACGCATTGTTTGCCCGCACMTCRGTTGAACCTGCTGACCCGATTGCGGTMAATCTGGAAACCGATGAACTGGCATTTTTTCCGATACTGTACTGGCCGATTACGCCAGATCAGCCGCAACCTTCACCCGAGGCCTATGCAAAGCTGAACCGGTATCTGCGCACCGGTGGGATGATCCTGTTTGATACACGCGACGCGGATTTCGCGCGCTTTGGTACGTCGTCACCAAATGGGCGCAAGCTGCAACAACTGGCGCTGCCGCTGGATATTCCGCCGCTGGAACCTATCCCGTCGGACCATGTGCTGACCCGTACATTTTATCTGTTGCAGGATTTTCCCGGTCGCCACATGTCGCGCGATGTCTGGGTTGAAGCGGCCTTTGATGCCGGTGAGCAGGTAGAAGGTATGCCGTTTCGCGACCTGAACGACAACGTGACCCCGGTGGTGATTGGCGGCAATGACTGGGCGTCTGCCTGGGCGGTTGATCCGGTTGGAAATCTTATGTTCCCGGTTGGGCGCGGTGGCAGCGGTGAGCGGCAACGGGAAATGGCGTACCGGTTTGGGATCAATCTGGTGATGTACGTGCTGACCGGGAATTACAAATCCGATCAGGTGCATGTGCCCGCGCTTCTGGATCGGTTGGGTCAGTAGATGCAGGGCTCTGTCATATTTGATCCGCTGTTGCCTTGGGGTGTTTTGGCCGGGGCGGGTGCGCTTGCGCTGGTGTTGCTGGGATATGCAATCTGGCGGGGCCTGAGTGGCTGGTGGTTACGTGGGCTGGCGGTAGCGGTGCTGTTTGGCGCGCTGGCGAACCCGTCATTTCAACAGGAAGACCGCAATCCGCTTAGTGATATTGTGCTTTTGGTGGTGGATGAAACCGCCAGTCAGGGGCTGTCGGACAGGCCGGATCAGATTGCAGCGGCGATAGAGGATGTTCGCGCGCGGGTGGTTGCAATCGGCAATACCGAGTTGAAGATCATCACGCTRRRRGAYGCRCCGGGGGAYGGCGGSACGCTGTTGATGTCGCGGCTGGAGGCGGCAATGGCCGAGGTGCCGCGCGGGCGWATWGCSGGGGCGCTGTTGCTAAGTGACGGGCAGGTGCATGATATTGAAAACGCGCCAATTATGCCCGCACCRTTGCATGTWTTGCTGACCGGGCAAGACAGCGACTGGGACCGGCGTTTGATCGTCAAGAACGCCCCGGCATTTGCCATTCTGGGCGAGCCGGTGACGCTGACCTTGCGAGTGGAAGATCAGGGGCAGGTGCCACCGGGTGCCGCGCAGGTTGTGGGGCTGGCGATTTCGGTTGATGGCAATGCGCCAGAGGTTTTTCAGGTGCCGGTTGGTCGGGATGTTGAGTTYCCGCTGAGCGTTGAACATGGCGGTYTGAATGTCATYCAGTTCAGYATTGCCGAGGCAGATGGCGAGTTGACGACGCGCAACAATTCAGCCGTTGTTCAGATCAATGGTGTGCGGGACCGTTTGCGGGTGTTGCTGATAAGCGGTGAGCCGTATCCCGGTGAGCGGACATGGCGTAATCTGCTGAAATCTGACAGCTCGGTTGATTTGGTACATTTCACCATTCTGCGCCCGCCGGAAAAGCAGGACCGGGTGCCAGTGGCCGAGCTTTCCCTGATCGCTTTTCCAACGCGCGAGCTGTTTTTGGATAARATYGATGAGTTTGATCTGATCATATTTGATCGCTACCGGCGGCGCGGGATTTTGCCGTCGCTTTATCTGGATAATGTGCGCAGATATGTCGTGGATGGTGGYGCGGTGCTAATCGCGGCGGGGCCGGGTTTTGCCACTGCCGACAGCCTGTATCGCTCGCCGCTGGCTGAGATTATTCCGGCGGAACCGACTTCGCGGATTATTGAAGGCGGGTTTCGGCCCTTGATTTCTGAACTGGGGGCGCGTCATCCGGTAACGACCGGGCTGGACGCGCTGATGCCCAAGTTGGATGACGGACCGGGTTGGGGGCGCTGGTTGCGCCAGATCGAAGTGGTTGAGACAGGCGGAACCACGGTTCTGACCGGGGCTGAAGATAARCCCTTGTTGGTKTTGGACCGGGTTGGTGAGGGGCGTATCGCCCTGCTGGCGTCGGATCATGCCTGGTTGTGGAGCCGGGGCTTTGAAGGCGGCGGTCCGCAGTTGGAATTGCTGCGCCGGCTGGCCCATTGGATGATGAAAGAACCCGAGTTGGAAGAAGAAGCTTTGCTGGCGAGCGCTGTGGGGCAGGATATGGTGATCACCCGGCGCACGCTTGGGGACGGGCCACGTGAGGTGGAGGTGACCGCACCTGATGGAACGGTTTCGGTATTGCCGATGGTTGAGGAATTACCGGGGCGGTTCGTGGCAGATTTCGCAGCACCCGTTATCGGGCTGTATCGCCTGAAGCAGGCCGAGGCCGAGGCAGTGATTGCCCTTGGGCCAAGCGCGCCGCGTGAGTTTGAGGAAACCATAGCGACCGGTGATAAGCTGGATGGGCCAGTGCGGGATACACGCGGTGGCATCATGGCGCTGGAGGATGGATTTCCAGACCTACGTGTGGTGCAGCCGGGGCGTGTGGCGGCGGGGCGGGGCTGGATTGGGCTGACGCCGCGGGGGGCTTATTTGACTGTTGATGTCACGATTACGTCGCTGGTGCCGGGCTGGTTGTTGCTGTTGCTTGCGTCAATGCTGTCGGTGGCGGCATGGCTGCGAGAGGGTCGGCGTTAGGGTTATTCGTCCAGTTTGAAGGTAAATGTATCTTCACCCCAACCATCAATATTATCGCGGGATTTGATTAGAATTTGYTTTATTTTYGTTGGGATAACCACACCGGATAGTGAGCGGGTGAAGGGTTGTTCATTCACATGCGGGTGGACCAGTACCCGCAGGCCAAGGCTGTTTCCATTCAGATCGAACACTTCCCAACCATCAGCGTAATGATCCCAACCGGTGTCAGGATGGCTTAGGGTGACGGAAATTGTCCAGCTGTCGCCGCTTTGAACAGCCTTTACCGCTTCAACAACCGGAGATTCGGCGAGGGCCGGGGTTAATGTGAATGACGCAATCGCGATTGTTAAGTATTTCAAGTATTTTCCCATCGCCTGATGTTGGCAGAATGGGGCGGGGATGTCTTGTAAATTTTATGTTAAAGGCATTGCTTGTTATAAGTAGAAATTGGTATAATTTTATTACCAATGAATACAACCAGGTCGATGATATGGATATGCCTACCCCTGATCCAACAATTCTAGCCAGGAAACCTTGGCTGGTTGAACGACTGCTGACGGTGCTGCCGGAAAATGCAGTGATCCATGATCCGGTTGAGACCCGCGCTTATGAATGTGATGCGTTGGCCGCCTATCGCTGTCCGCCGATGGTTGCAGTGTTGCCTGCGTCTACGGCTGAGGTCTCTGCTGTTTTGAGAATTTGCCATGAAGCGGGCATTCCTGTGGTGCCGCGTGGGGCGGGCRCGTCGCTGGCCGGGGGGGCTTTGCCGACGGCGGATTGCGTTATTCTGGGGGTGGCACGGATGAATGATGTGCTGGAAACCGATTATGATAACCGGTTCATCCGGGTGCAGTCGGGGCGCACCAACCTGTCGGTAACCGGGGCGGTTGAGGAAAACGGWTTTTTCTATGCACCTGATCCGTCGTCGCAACTTGCCTGTGCGATTGCCGGMAACATCGCGATGAATTCMGGTGGGGCGCATTGTCTGAAATACGGGGTTACGACGAATAATCTGCTGGGCGTCACTATGGTGATGATGGATGGCACTGTGGTGGAAATTGGTGGCGCGCATTTGGATGCAGGGGGGCTGGACCTGTTGGGGGTTATTTGCGGTTCTGAGGGCCAGTTGGGTGTTGTGACAGAAGCAACGCTGCGGATATTGCCCAAGCCCGAGGGCGCGCGGCCTATGCTGATTGGGTTTGATTCCAGTGAAGTGGCCGGTGCCTGTGTGTCGGATATTATCCGCGCGGGTGTGTTACCGGTGGCGATTGAATTCATGGACCGGCCTTGTATCCGCGCGACCGAGGCGTTTGCGCATCCGGGGTACCCGGATTGTGAGGCCCTGCTTATTGTCGAGGTTGAAGGGTCCGAGGACGAGATCGACGCGCAGCTTGAAGTGATCATGGGGATTGCGAAAACACATGATCCAGTGGAATTACGGGTTTCGAAATCCGAAGAAGAAAGTGCCCGTATCTGGCTGGGGCGCAAATCGGCGTTTGGGGCCATGGGGCAGATCAACGATTATATGTGTCTGGATGGGGTGATCCCGGTATCTTCCCTGTCACATGTGTTGGGCCGGATTACTGAGATGTCGCGCGAATATGGCCTGGATGTCGGCAACGTGTTTCATGCCGGGGACGGCAATATGCACCCGCTGATCCTGTATGATGCCAACAAGCCCGGTGATCTGGAAACCTGTGAGGCGCTTGGTGCGGATATTCTGAAGCTGTGTGTCGAGGTTGGCGGTTGTCTGACCGGCGAACATGGTGTCGGCATTGAAAAGCGTGAATTGATGAGCACCCAGTATACGCCGGTCGATCTGGAGGCACAGCTTGGGGTGAAGGATGTGTTTGATCCGAAATGGTTGCTGAACCCGGCGAAGGTTTTTCCGCTGAAGGTTACGGCAAGCAGGCGAGCGGCATGAGGCCGGATGATGAGAGCCAGKTGGCRGAAGCCGTGGCGAACGCRAAAGCGCCGCTTTGTATTCAGGGTGGCGGAACTCGGGGTGTAGGTGGTCCGCGAACGGGTGAGGTTCTGTCGGTTGCCGGATTGTCGGGGATATCGCTGTATGAGCCGGGGGCGCTGACGATCGTGGCGCAGGCCGGGACTCCGCTGGCAGAAATAGAAGCGGCATTGGACGTTGAAGGGCAACGGCTTGCGTTTGAGCCAATGGATCATCGCGGATTAATGGGAACCAAGGGTGCGCCGACAATCGGTGGTGTTGTCGCGGCGAATGTATCGGGGCCACGGCGTATTCAGGCCGGCGCATGTCGGGATTTTCTGCTCGGCGTTCGGTTTGTCGATGGGCAGGGGCATGTCGTGAAAAACGGTGGCCGGGTGATGAAGAATGTCACCGGCTATGATCTGGTCAAGCTGTTGGCCGGAAGCTTTGGTACCCTTGGGGTGCTGAGCGAGGTTTCGTTGAAGGTGCTGCCGAAGACCGAAACAACTGCAACATTGAAGATCGAAGGRTTGTCGGATGTTGACGCTGTGCGCGCGCTTTCTGCGGCACTTGGGTCGCCGTTTGAGGTTACAGGTGCGGCCCATGCACCAGAAGGGCCAGATGGGCGGGCGGTCACGCTGATCCGGCTGGAGGGGTTTGAAAGTTCGGTTCGGTATCGGGCTGAAAGACTGACCGGCCTGCTGGCGGAATTTGGTGACGTTGGTGTTGAAATGAACGCGGCAAAATGTTCGGTTGTCTGGAAATGGGTACGCGATGTTGAAGCGTTTCATGGAGTTGCAGGCGATGTTTGGCGAATTTCTGTAAAGCCCTCGGATGGGCCCGGCATCGCTGCGCGCCTGAAGGCGAATGGTTTAATATTTGACTGGGGTGGCGGGCTGATCTGGGCCCTGATGGACGAGGGCACGGATATCCGCGCCCGACTTGGCGGGTTTGCTGCTCATGCAACACTGGTGCGGGCGGACGCAGAAACATTCGAACACTTGTCTGTGTTTCAGCCGGAAGCAGCACCAATTGCCGCAATCTCGGCCGGTTTGCGGGCGAAATTTGATCCGCGTGGAATTTTTAACTCCGGATTGATGGGCTAAGCAATGAAAACCAATTTTTCCGAAGATCAGCTGCGCAATCCGGCCATTGAACAGGCGAACGGAATTTTGCGGGCTTGTGTGCATTGCGGATTTTGCACCGCCACTTGCCCGACATATCAGGTGCTTGGCGATGAGCTGGATAGCCCGCGCGGACGGATATATCTGATCAAGGATATGCTGGAAAACGACCGTCCTGCGGACGCGAAGACGGTCAAACATATTGATCGCTGTCTTAGCTGTCTGGCTTGTATGACCACCTGTCCATCCGGCGTGCATTACATGCATCTGGTGGATCACGCGCGGGCACATATTGAAAAGACCTATAAACGCCCGTTGATGGATCGGTTGTTGCGCTGGACTCTGGCGAAAATATTACCCTATCCGGGGCGGTTTCGACTGGCGTTACTGGCGGCGAAGATAGGGCGGCCCTTCCGGGCTCTGGTACCGGATGCGCGCCTTCGCGCGATGTTGGAAATGGCGCCAAAGCGGATACCGCCGGTTAGCCGGGGCGATGATCCGCAGGTATTTTCGGCAAAAGGCACGCGTAAGATGCGGGTAGCGTTGATGACCGGTTGCGCGCAAAAGGCGCTGAATACCGACATAAACGATGCAACGATCCGGTTGCTGCGCCGTTTGGGATGTGAAGTGGTCATTGCCAAAGGCATGGGCTGTTGCGGGGCGCTGGKGCATCACATGGGGAAGGAAGATGAAAGCCACGCTTCGGCTGCGCGCAACATCAGGGCGTGGATGGCTGAGATRAACGGCGAAGGGCTGGATGCGATTGYGATCAACACTTCGGGTTGCGGAACAACGGTGAAGGATTATGGGCATATGCTGCGCAATGAACCGATTGCGGCGGATGCAGCGGTGATTTCCRGGTTGGCTGTGGATGTTAGTGAGCTGTTGGCAAAACTGGATTTACCGAAGGCAGATATGGGAATGCGGGTGGCGTATCACGCGGCGTGTTCTTTGCAGCATGGCCAGCAGATTAAATCGGCGCCAAAGGATTTGCTGAAACGGGCCGGATTTGAGGTTGTGGAACCAAAGGACAGCCATCTGTGCTGTGGGTCGGCCGGAACCTATAATCTGATGCAGCCGGAAATATCCGGGCAGTTGAAAGACCGAAAGGTTCAGACGTTAGAGGCGAAAGAACCCCAGGTTATCGCCGCCGGAAATATCGGCTGTATGATCCAGATTGCCAGTGGGACGGATGTGCCGGTGGTGCATACGGTTGAACTGCTGGATTGGGCGACGGGTGGTCCGAAACCGCGTGAATTATCCTAAATACTGTCATACTTTTGCCCGAAGCCSGGTGTATTCSGGCGGCTGAAAAATGAGGGTAAGATGCGGTTTTTCGGGGTTATCGCGACGGTTTTCGCGTTACTGGCAGGTGCTGCCGGTGCGGATGAAAGYTCTGCGCTGAAAAAACTACTGACGGGCGACGACAGCCGGGGCTGGGACGCCGTGGGGCGGTTGAACTTTGGCGGGCGCGCGTTTTGTACCGGGGCGTTGATTGCGCCGGATTTGGTTCTGACGGCGGCGCATTGTTTGTTTGAGAATGGCAGCGGGCGTCTGTTTAAAGCAAATGAGATTGAGTTTCTGGCCGGATGGCGCAATGGCCGTGCGACCGCTCAAAGCAACATTCGCCGCGCAATCCCGCATCCGAATTTTGTATATCAGGAAGACGACCGCGCCATGCGTGTCGCCTTTGATCTGGCGCTGCTGCAGCTGTCACAGCCGGTTCGCAAGTCTTCGGTGACACCATTTGAAACTGAAGATCGCCCTCGCAAGGGGGCCGAGGTCGGCGTGGTTTCCTATGGGCGAGGTCGGGCGGAAAGCCCATCTTTGCAAGAGGTTTGTCATGTATTGGCGCGCCGATCCGGGACACTGGTGTTGTCTTGCGATGTTGATTTTGGATCGTCAGGCGCGCCGATATTTACTGTTGATGAAAAAGGCAAGGCGCGGATCGTTTCGGTGATTTCTGCCAAGGCTGAGATTAGCGGGCGGAATGTATCACTGGGGACCAGATTGGAAAAACCACTGGCTGATTTGATGGCCCTGATGGCCCATGCAGAGGACACGCCAGAGCAAACGACGACGGGGGTCAGGGTGCTGAACCTTGGAAATTCTGGGGCTGGGAATGGCGCAAAGTTTGTACGGCCATGAACAGGGTAAGCCCATGAARTTCAAKSTTATTTGGTCCACACTGGTGCTGGCATTTTTGTTCGCCGGTACTGCGTATTCGCAGGACAGCAAGCTGGAGCAGTTGGATACATGGGGGCTTGGTCGCGGCTGGGAAGGTGTTGGGCTGTTGAATATTGCGGGCCGCTCGACCTGTACCGGGGTGATGATCCGACCCGATCTGGTTTTGACGGCGGCCCATTGCCTGTACGACAATGATGCTGACAAAATGATCGACCCCCGGCGCATCGAATTTCGCGCCGGTTGGCGTGACGGCAAAGCGATTGCCCGGCGCATGGGCAAAGTGTCTGTTATTCATTCGAGATATGTTTCATCGACGCAGGAATCGGGYGAAAAAATTCGAAACGATGTGGCGCTGTTACAGTTGGCCTCACCTATTCAATCTACCCATGCTGATCCGTTTCGCACCGATGGCGGGATAAGGACAGGCAATGAAGTCAGTGTGGTGTCCTTTGGGGCCGGTCGCAATAACGCCGTGTCTCGACAGCGATCCTGTGAGGTGCTGGAGGCCGATGGAGGTCTGGTGGCGATGTCCTGTGATGTTGTRCCKGGGTCATCTGGYGCGCCAGTGTTTGYGCTTCGACAGGGGCGGCAAAGGATTGTGTCACTGGTGTCGTCACTTGGATTTGTTAACGGCAGGCAGGTATCGTTTGGTATGGATATTGAGGCGCCGCTGGCACAAGTGATGGCCGACTATCAGGCCGGGCGCGGTATTTTTCCAATATCCGTTGTCGGGGCGAAGCGCCTTAGCGTCGGATCCGAAAGACAGGCCGGAGGGGCCAGATTCCTTAAGCCGTAATTGCCAGGTCTTGAACGTCCACACAGCGATACTTACCTGATCATTGCGGGTGCCAATACTGGGCCCGTGTGAACCGCCTGTCCCGTAGTGGAAGGCACATATCTGTTATCGCTTCTTGGAGGATGACCCCATGCGAGGTTTTGATTTTGCACCGCTTTACCGTGCTTCTGTCGGATTTGACCAAATTGCCGACCTGATGGACCGGGTTTTGACGAACGATGTCTCCCAGCCCAGCTACCCCCCTTATAACATTGAAAAGACCGGCGAAGATGGCTGGCGAATTTCCATAGCCGTTGCTGGTTTTTCGGAAAACGAACTGAATGTCGAGGTTCGCGAAAATTCACTGATTGTAACGGCGAAAAAAGCCAAGGAAGACGCCGATAAGACCTATCTTCACCGCGGCATTGCCACCCGAGCGTTTGAGCGCCGTTTTCATCTGGCCGACCATGTGCGCGCCGTTGGTGCCAGCCATGTAAACGGCATGCTGAACATAGATTTGCAACGCGAAGTGCCGGAGGCATTGAAGCCGCGCCAGATYGAAATCTCGACCGCTGAAACAGTGGAAGTCAAAGCAGTTGAGAAAACTRCCAAGAAATAATTTTTGGTTACAATGAATTGAAACGGGGGCAATTGGTTATRATTGCCCCCGTTTTTCGTTGAAATGTAGCAATTGATTTGCCTGAGCCAATGACGCTGTTCTAGCCTTGTCTTGGAATTGGGTAGGGATTGTTATGCGACGGTTATTGGTTTTATTCTTGTTTATCTGGGTAAGTGGCCCGGTTGCAGCRCARTCRTTGTTACGCTCGGATGTGCCGGACTGGGTGGATKTTGTGGCACTGCCCGATATGAAGCCCGAGCTGTACAAACATGTGCAGGAAGGTGAAAACTTTCGCCTTCTGGACCGGCAGGTGCGCTGGGTCGGGTCGGTGCGCGAAACCTATATTCGCGTCGCCACCGAGGCCGTGAACCGAAGTGGGCTGGAAGCAATAGCAACCATTTCGCGCGACTTTGACCCCAATATCGACACCCTGACGCTGGTGCAGCTGGATGTTGTACGTGACGGGGTGCGCAGCTCGGTTGTTGATGGGGTAAAGGAAGAGCTGATCAGACGGGAAACCCGGCTGGAACGCGGGATAATTGACGGCACCTTGACGGCGCATATGACAGTGCCGGGGGTGCAGGTCGGGGATATTGTTGACACGGCGTTTGTCTGGCGTTCAAAGGAGTATTTTCCGGGGTTCAATTTTACTGGCCGCTATCAGATGGAATACTCGGCGCCTGTAGGATTGAACCGGTTGGTTGTGCACTGGCCGAATGGGCGCCCGGTTCGTTTTGGGGAGCAACCCGAAGGAATTGAGGTGAGCGTCGTGAACGGCGAAAGTTCTACGCGCTATGAATGGTTGGCCAGCAACTTGTTGCCTCGGAAAATTGACGAAAACACTCCGGCTGAACACAGCCCGTGGGCGGCGGTTGAAGTATCGGGATATGAAAGCTGGAATGATGTATCGGCGTCTTTGGCCGGGCATTACTTGCAAGAGCGTTCAGTGCCCAGCCAATGGAGCGCACGAGTGGATGCGATTGCTGAAGCGTATGACACTGATAGTGAACGAGCGTTTGCTGCGTTGCGATTGGTTCAGGATGATATCCGGTATGTCGGACTTGAGGTCGGAGCAGGGGGCTATTTCGCCCGCAGCCCGGAAACAGTGGTCCGCAATGCCTTTGGTGACTGCAAAGATAAATCTCTGTTGTTAAAGACTATTCTGGAAGACCTTGGGATAGGGTCGAGCGTTGCGCTGGCCAGTCTGCAAGAGGGTTATGGCATCATTGATCGTCTGCCAAGTGCGCAGGTGTTTAACCATATGATTGTTGGGGTTCTCTTGGAAGGYAACACGGTCTGGATGGACCCAACCGGGGTTTATGAGGGTGGTGGGCTGCGCAGTGCGTCGCAGCCGGATTACGGATATGTCCTGCCGCTTAGCGATCAGGAAACGACGCTGATCAAAATCGAAGCGGCGGACAGGCCCCGCTTTTTCCGCAATATGACCGAGACATTCTGGTTTGGTTTTGCCGGTGCAATCCTGAATGTGGAAACAGTATTTCTTGGGGAAAGTGCAAATTGGGAGCGGGGCTATTGGGCCGGGACTCCGGTTGAAAATATCGCCAATGAATATCTAAAATATTACGCCGAAAACTACCCTGGTATTCGGGTGATAAACGCGCCGGAAATTGTGGATATTCGCAGCGACAATAGGGTCACTGTCACCGAAAGCTATTTGATCCCAAGGGCGTATTTGCGCGAGGATGATCTGTACGGCGATTTTCCGTTCATTTCGGCGAATAGTTATGACGGGATACCYCGGGTGCAGATCGGCGAGCGCAAAGACCCGCTGGCGGTAAGGCAAGGGGTTCAGCTTCTCCATACCGTGCAGATTCGAAATGCGCCGATTGATTTTATTGCACCCGATCGGGTCGAGGTTGATAGCGCTGCATTTTCGCARAAATTCAGAGCCAARGCGTGGGACGGTGGCAATATGGATCTGACTTGGGAATATCGTTCAAGGGTACGTAGTATTCCGGCAGGGGAGGTTCGCCGGGTAATCAAGGACGCGAAAAATGCGCGTGAATTCAGCGCTTATAGTTGGGATTTTCGCATCGATGAAAAATTGTAAAATTCGGTTGGGTAGGGGCTCCGGCCCGGTCAAATGTGTGACTGGGCCGGAATTATTTTTATTCTGAAAGGCTTTCGGCCAGACGCATCAGGTTTATTGCCTCGCGGCGATAGCCGAATGTGTCTKCKCCTTGGGCGCTGTTTGCAAGGCTAATGGCATCACCCCACGACCAGTCACCAAGGTAGTCTGAGCCGCGTAGCAGCTGGCCAAAGCCGGCGATRGCGGCGGCGAACCGGGCTTCAGACCCGGCGTTTTGGGTGTCGGCWTTGATCGGGGTTTCGATCAGCTGGCTGACACTTTGGCCGGGTTCCTTGTAGCGCAGCCGCAGGAAGCCCAGCTCACCCGAAGTATYAACCACGCTGGTTTCCGCSCCATACCGCAGTGGATCATTTAGCACGGCTGGTGAGCCAACSGGCGTGATTTCATAAAGCGCCGTGACGGCCAGACCAGCACCAATTTCACCTGCGTCAACTTTGTCGTTGTTGAAATCTTCCCGCGCCAGCGCGCGGGTTTCGTAGCCGATCAGGCGATATTCGGCGACCAATGACGGATTGAATTCCACCTGAATTTTCACGTCATTGGCAATCGGGAAAAGCGCGCCGGTAAGTTGATCCACCAGCACTTTTTGCGCCTCTACCAAGGTGTCGATATAGGCGGCCTGTCCGTTGCCGTTCTGGGCCAGCGCCTGCATGACTGCGTCATCCAGATTGCCGCGGCCAAATCCAAGCACCGAAAGATAGGTTCCGGTGTCTCGTTTTTCAGCAATGAAGGTTTTCAGCTCATCCGTGCTGGATATCCCGACATTGAAATCACCGTCGGTGGCWAGGATYACRCGGGTGACTTCACCGTCTTGCGCCATGTCTTCAGCTACGGCGTAAGCCTGTTGCAACCCGGCCTGTCCGGCGGTTGATCCGCCCGCTTCCAGTTTATCCAGAGCGGCCAGGATTTTAGAACGCTCGGTAGCTGGCGTTGCTTCCAGCACCTGCCCGGCACTGCCTGCATAGGTGACGATTGCCACGCTATCCTGATCACTAAGCTGACCCAGCATTAGTTTAAAGCTTTGTTTTAACAGTGGTAATTTGTCGGGGGACTGCATCGATCCAGACGTGTCGATCAGGAATACAAGGTTCAGGGGCGGGCGGGTTTCCACGGCGGGCATCTGACCTTGCAAGGCGATATGTACCAGCTGGGTGTTCGAATTCCACGGCGTTGTCATCAGTGAAACCGATTGGCGAAAGGGTGCCTCATCTGCGCCGGGGGCGGCGTAATCATAAGGGAAATAGTTGATCATTTCCTCAATACGAACCGCTTCGGGGGGTGGCAGGAAACCGGCCATAAGCGATGAGCGCACAACAGCGTATGACGCGGTATCAACGTCGATGGAAAAAGTGGAAACTGGTTCTTCGATGGTGATTTTCAGCGATGCCGGGGCGACGTTGGCAAAGGCTTCTGTGTTGGGTTCTTCAAACACCGGTGCTTCCAGACGCACAGGCGAAACAGGGTCGGGGGCGACCAGCCTGGCGACGGCGCCTTGCTCTGCGGATTGGACGCGCGAGCGGGACAGATCCTGATCGGTCAATGCACCGGCGAGAGTGCCATTTGAGGCGATGCTATCARTTTCCGCTTCTTCAAGAATTGGCTCCGCAGTTTTGGCAAAGACTTCGTCTGTTCTATCGTCCTGCCCAAGTTCCATTGGCTGATTGGAGCTGGGGGATTGAACCGGCGTCTCGTTGCCAACAGTAATTACCGGGGGCGGTGACAGCAGGTCTCGGCCCTGTGGCCAAACGACGATCAGGCCAAAGGCAACGAGGGCGGTGGTGGCGACAAGGCCACCGCGGGTGGATAGGGATTGAAACATTTTTGCTACTCCTGATGTGAGCCACCCGAATGGGCGGCGATCAGTAGTAGGACGCGCGCCGTTGCGTGATCCTTGGAGATCGTCAAAGTTTTTTTGTGCCAGCACCAGATTTTCGGTGCGTTTGTCCGGGTCTGGTTTTGGCGTGGCCGCATCCATCAAAGCCCTTATTTCATTGAGTTCATCGCTCATGAACTTTGCTCCTTCTGGGCCAGCGCGCGAAGYYTTTTCTTGGCTTCWGAYATGCGCCAGCTRATTGTTCCTTCTGATACATTCAGCACGTTCCCGGCYTCGGCGTGKGTCATTTCYTCGTCCAGCAATAGCGCYARCGTGTCGCGTAGTTCCACTGGCAGGGCRGWCATWGTGGCCGYSARCCAGTCRGTTTTTTCCTGCGCCTCGGTGWTGGCRGCGCGKCGGTTTATTTCCCATCCWCCCCARCCWTCGGARGCTTTGGYGCGGGTGGCGGCGCGRCGACGGCGGTCATGGGCGGCGTTGACCATGACGCGGTAAGCCCATGTTGAAAACCGAGATTCCGCTCGATAATTTAACAGTTTGGCGGGTAGGGCGGCGCAGACATCCTGAGTCAGATCTTCGGCGTCAGCGCGGCTGCCGAGCAGGCGGAAGGCCAGACGAAACAGATCGTCATAGCGCCGCGCCAACAGGGTCGCGAACGCATCGCGGTCCCCGCCCGCGGCGGCCAGTGCCAGATCTTCGTCGCTTGTAATCATCCGCATCACAATTGATTAGACGGATGGGCGGGGTCAATCCTTGGAAATTATTTTGGGCCGGGAATCGCTGTGCGGGCGCTGAAACGACGATTTGTTTAAACTTTGTACAGAAAATAACCCCCCATGTTGCAACTTTGTACAGAAGAAATTGGATGGAAATTCGGGTCAGCCTTACTGACTTTCGTGCCCACCAGAGTGAAATTCTCGGCAAAGTGGAATTTGGCGGGGCGAAAGTGGTGATCGAGCGGTTCGGGGTGCCGACGGCGGCGCTGGTGTCGATGGATGATCTGGCGCGAATTTACGGGTTGGAGGCGGATGAGATTGCGGAGGCGGCGGGTGCAAGGACCGGGGTGCGTGGGGCGTTGGGGGC
>NVTR01000001.1 GCA_002732955.1 Marinosulfonomonas sp. | reverse complement strand
AGCATTTATTACAACAAAATGCCTGTTTTTTACGTTCTTTTCGAAAATTAACAGTCCTGAGCAGTATTTTCGGCACTCAAACTAAAGAAACGCCGTTTCTTCAAAACTGCGCAATTTCCGCGAATGTATCCGTTCCAGCGGCATTTCCCGCAAAGATTCCATCGCATGAATGCCAATCAACAGATGCCGCGATACCTGTGATTTATAGAAATTACTGGCCATACCGGGCAGCTTCAATTCGCCATGCAGCGGCTTATCCGAGACACATAACAACGTCCCGTAAGGTACACGAAACCGAAACCCATTGGCCGCAATCGTCGCACTTTCCATATCCAGCGCAATCGCGCGGGATTGTGACAACCGCTGCACCGGGCCAGACGGGTCGCGCAACTCCCAGTTTCGATTATCTACTGACGCCACCGTCCCGGTCCGCATAATCTGCTTCAGATCATACCCCTGATGTTCGGTCACTTTCGCCACCGCACTTTCCAGCGCAATCTGAATTTCAGCCAGCGGTGGCACCGGCACCCAAACCGGCAGATCATCGTCCAGCACTTTGTCCTCACGCAGATAGGCATGGGCCAACACAAAATCCCCCAGGCGCTGACTGTTACGCAAGCCCGCGCAATGCCCCACCATGATCCAGGCATGGGGGCGCAATACAGCGATATGATCAGTAGCGGTTTTAGCATTCGACGGCCCCACCCCGATATTCACCAACGTAATCCCGTCCCCGCCCGGGCGCTTCAAATGATAAGTCGGCATTTGCGGCAGTTTCGCCGGAGTTTTCATAACATCGTCGGAAGACGAAATCACAACATTACCRGGGCCGACAAATTCACTATAGCCGCTTTCCGGGTCAGCCAGCGCCTTGCGCGCATAGGCCTCAAACTCTTCCACATAGAACTGGTAGTTGGTRAACAGTATATGATTCTGAAAATGCTCAGGCAGTGTCGCGGTATAATGTGACAGCCGCGCCAGCGAATAATCCACCCGCTGCGCCGTAAATGGTGCCAACGGCCCGATGCCGTCGCTGCCGATCTCATGCACACCATTTACAATGTCATCGTTGGTGGTGGCCAAATCCGGCACATCGAAATAGTCGCGCAGGGTAAAATCAATTGCGCCTTCCTGCGGCACAGAAACCGAAGTGTCGTTTGCCACTGCAAAATGCACTGGCATCGGTGTGTCAGAAATACCGATGGTGACATCCACACTGTGGTTGCCCATCAACAGATCAATCTGCTGGGTCAGGTAGCTCGCAAACAGATCAGGGCGTGTCACCGTCGTTGCATATGTACCAGGGGTTGCAACATGACCAAAACTCAACCGGCTATCGGCCTTTGCAAAACTGGTCGTTGTCAAACAAATCTGCGGATAAAACGCCCGTATCCTGGCGGGTGGCTTTGATCCACCGACAGATTTGGTGAATTGTTCACACAGGAAGGAGGACGAAATGTTGTAAATTTCAATCAACCGCTCAACCGCTGCGGCTCCATCAGAAAAATTCTCATCCGCCGGCACATCTGGCATGTTGACAGGTAAATTATCTTGCCCGTGCATCATATATCCTCAAATAATTCAGTGACTTCAAACTTGGTCACATCAACCAACCCAAGATCAGAAATTCGCAACTCCGGTATTACTACCAGCGCCAACAGCGAATGCTGCATATACGCATTGTTAAGCGTGCAACCACATTGTGCCATTGCCGCCACCATCCTGTCGGCCTTAGCCGCCACTTCCCGCGCAGGGCTGTCAGACATCAACCCGGCAATCGGCAGTTCCACCAGCGCAATTTCAACACCGTCCTGAAACACAGTAATACCACCGCCAACTTCGCCCAGCCGGTTCGCTGCCAGCGCCATATCTTCGCGGCTGGTACCAACCACGATCATGTGGTGGCTGTCATGGGCCACCGAACTGGCCATCGCCATGCGGCCCTTATAGCCAAAGCCCGAAACAAACCCGTTGACCACATCCCCGGTGGCGCGATGCCGTTCTACCAGCGCGATCTGGCAAACATCGTTGGCCTCATCGCCCTGAACAATAGTGTCTATTACAGGCAATTCCGCTATCAAAGCCTTAGTTGGCGCCTGATTTTCGACCACACCAATCACCTTGGCGGTTACATGGTTTTTGCCCTCAGGTGCGGCCACTTCAAAATCGACAGCCCCCAGAACCTTCCCCATGTTCATTGTAGCACGTGCTTCATCCGGCCATTCCAGATGCGGGCAATCCACACGCATCTCGCCGTCCATCGCCACAGTCACACCGCGCGCAATCACCCGCTCAATCGGCAGACTCACCAGATCAGAGGTCAAAACCACATCCGCCCGCCTCCCCGGCGCGATTGAGCCCAGCTCCCGTTCCAGCCCAAAATGCGTCGCAGTATTGATCGTCGCCATCTGCAACGCGATCAACGGATCACAGCCACAGTCAATCGCATGGCGCACCACACGGTTCATATGGCCTTCATTCACCAGCGTCCCGGAATGGCAATCATCGGTGCAAAGAATAAAGTTTCGCGGATCCAGTCCCTTTTCCGTCACCGCCGTAATCTGCGTTTTCACATCATACCACGCCGACCCCAGCCGCATCATCGATTTCATCCCCAGCCGAACCCGCGCTATCGCATCCGATTCGCGCGTGCCTTCGTGATCATCCGCCGGGCCACCGGCAACATAAGCCGCAAACGCATTGCCCTTATCGGGGCTGGCATAATGCCCGCCGACAGTCTTTCCCGCCGCCATCGTCGCCGCAATCTCGGCCAACATCTGCGGATCGCCGTTAATCACACCGGGAAAATTCATCATTTCCCCAAGCCCGATCATCCCCGGCCAGCCCATCGCTTCGGCCACATCTTCGGCGGATATTTCATAGCCAGTAGTCTCTAACCCAGGCGCAGACGGCGCACAGCTTGGCATTTGCGTGTAAATATTCACCGGCTGCATCATCGCCTCGTCATGCATCAGACGCACGCCATGCAAGCCCATCACATTGGCAATCTCATGCGGATCGGTGAACATCGTCGTGGTCCCGTGCGGGACCACTGCAGCGGCAAATTCCGCCGGCGTCAGCATGCCGCTTTCGATGTGCATATGCCCATCACACAGGCCGGGGACCAGATAACGCCCGTCAGCTTCGATAACTTCGGTATCATCACCAATACAGTGGCTCGCATCTGTCCCGACATAAGMAAACCGCCCGTCCGCAATCGCGACCTGCCACCCGTCCAGCACCTCGCGACTCTGAACGTTAACCAATTTACCGCCACGAATAACCAGATCCGCAGGCGCGCGCCCGGCGGCCACGGCAATTAGCCGCTCCGCACATTCTTCCCATGATTTCAATGATGTTTGTTCCATTTACCCATTTTCCACAAACCCAACCCTTGCGCAACCCCCGATCCATCGCCAAACAGGTCCGATGAAAAACACCCTTCTTTCGCTGGGCCACGGCTATTCAGCCCGCGCCTTCTCCCGCCTGCTAAAACCCAAAGGCTGGCGTATTATCGGCACTGTGCGAAGCGCTGAACACGCCGAAGAAATCGCGGCGGAAGGCAGCGAACCCCTGATCTGGCCCGACGCCGAGCTGTCTGATGCCTTCCAAAAAGTCACCCATCTGCTAACTTCAATCGCACCGAATGAAGAAGGTGACCCGGTACTAAACGCCCTGTCAGTCCAAATCGCCAACGCCCCCAACCTGCAATGGATCGGCTACCTGTCCACAACGGCTGTTTATGGCGATCATCAGGGCAAATGGGTCGACGAAACCACCCCGTTGAACCCAACAACCCGCCGCGGCAAACTGCGCGCTAACGCAGAATCTGAATGGCAGGCATTCACCAAAAAACAGTCTCTATCCTTGCATATATTCCGCCTTGCCGGTATCTACGGCCCCGGTCGCGGCCCCTTCGCCAAGGTAAAATCCGGCACTGCCCGCCGAATTATAAAACCCAACCAGGTGTTTTCCAGAATTCACGTAGAAGACATCGCACAGATCTTACTCGCCTCAATAGAACATCCCAACCCCGGCGCGATCTATAGTCTTTGCGATGATCTCGCAGCCCCACCTGAAGACGTGATTGCCTTCGCCGCTGAACTGCTTGGATTGCCGGTCCCGCCGGCCGAAAACTGGGAAACTGCCGATATGACACCGATGGCCCGCAGCTTTTACGCCGAATCCAAAAAGGTGCGAAATGATCGARTTAAATCAGAACTAGGCGTCACCCTGAAATATCCCGACTAYAAATCCGGCCTGCGGGCCCTCCTGAAAGCCCAATAGCCTTCTTCTTGTCAGGAATACTCCCGCCGGAGGCACCGCGACACGGGGCGAAGCCCGTGGCGCAATCAAAGATTCATGCCCGCCGACTACCAATTTCCGCCACACCCAGAACATTCAAAACCTTCGCCACAATATCCTCGGCATTCAACCCGGCCGTCTTATACATATCTGCCGGGCTGGACTGATCAATAAACGTATCCGGCAATACCATTGATCTGAATTTCAGCCCGGCATCAAACACGCCCTCATCGCCCAATAACTGCGCCACATGGCTGCCAAAGCCGCCAATTGAACCCTCTTCTATGGTAATCAAAGCCTCATGACCCGCTGCAAGCTGCAATATCAGCTCCCGATCCAGCGGCTTGGCAAATCGGGCGTCGACGATCGTCGGTATAATCCCTTTTCCATTCAATATTTCAGCCGCTTTTCGAACCTCATCCAACCGGGTCCCAAACGACAACAGCGCCACACGCCCCCCATCCTGAACAATCCGACCCTTGCCAATTTCCAGAATCTCACCACGCTCGGGCAGGTCAACCCCAACGCCCTCACCACGGGGATAGCGAAACGCAATTGGCCCCTCGTCATGCGCCGCAGCGGTTGCCACCATATGCACCAATTCGGCCTCATCGGCGGCCGCCATAACCACCATCCCCGGCAGGTTTGACATGAATGCAATGTCATAGGCCCCTGCATGGGTGGCGCCATCCGCCCCCACCARYCCGGCGCGATCRATKGCAAACCGYACCGGCAATCGCTGAATTGCAACRTCATGTAYAACCTGGTCATAACCACGCTGTAAAAACGTTGAATATATCGTGCAAAACGGCTTCATACCGCCCGCGGCCAACCCGGCTGCAAAGGTCACCGCGTGCTGCTCAGCAATACCCACRTCAAAGCAKCGGCTGGGGTAACGATCCAGAAACCGGTTCAACCCGGTCCCATCCGGCATCGCCGCCGTTACCGCCACAATCCGGTCATCCTCCGCCGCTTCCTGTAACAGAGCATCGGCAAAAACCCGGGTATAACTGGGCGCATTAGACACTGTTTTCTTCTGTTCGCCGGTTAAAACATCAAACTGCCCAACCCCATGCCCCCGGTCCGCCGCCGCCTCGGCYGGGGCGTACCCCTTGCCTTTTTTGGTGATCGCATGGATCAATATCGGCCCGGTCGCACGTTCTTTTACAGTGCGTAGAATCGCCAGTAACTGCTCCATATCGTGCCCATCAATCGGCCCGACATAGGAAAATCCCAGCTCTCCAAATAACGTACCGCCAACTGTCATGCCTTTCAGCATTTCCTTGGCCCGACGCGCCCCCTCCTGAAACGGCTCCGGCAGTAAGCTGACCGCCCCTTTCGCCGCCGCCTTCAGTTCCTGATACGGTGCCCCGGCATACAGCCGCGATAGATAGTTCGACATTGCACCAACTGGTTCTGCAATCGACATTTCATTATCGTTGAGGATCACAATCAACCGCTTGCCCAGGTGCCCGGCATTGTTCATGGCCTCAAACGCCATACCGGCAGACATCGCTCCGTCACCAATCACCGCGATACAATCACCAATACCATGTTCCGGTGCACCGCCCAGATCACGGGCCACCGCAAAACCCAGAGCCGCCGAAATAGACGTCGAACTATGGGCCGCGCCAAACGGGTCATAGGCACTCTCCGAGCGCTTGGTAAATCCGCTCAACCCACCCTTTTTACGCAATGTCCGAATGCGATCCCGCCGCCCGGTCAAAATTTTATGCGGATAACTCTGATGGCTCACATCCCAGATGATCCGGTCTTTAGGCGCATCAAAAACAGCGTGTAGCGCCACGGTCAACTCAACCACCCCCAGCCCGGCCCCTAAATGGCCGCCGGTTTCTGACACTGCTGAAATCACCTCGGCGCGAACCTCATCCGCCAGGGCACTTAGCTGCGTATCGCTCAGCGCTTTCATGTCAGCAGGTACATTCACCTGATCCAGCAATGGTGTATTTGGTCGATCTGACATGGCACCCCCTAAGGGCCGTAAATTACATCTCGCGGGAAATAACGAACCGCGCCGCCTCCCGCAAGGCCTGCGCCTCTGTTCCGTAATTCTCCAACGCCACTTCCGCCTCATTCACCAAAGCCCGCGCCCGCGCCTTAGCCCCGTCCAGCCCCAGCAAGGATACAAACGTCGCCTTGCCAGCAATGGCATCCTTGCCAACACGTTTGCCAGCTTTATCCGCATCCCCTTCAACATCCAGAATGTCGTCAGCAATCTGAAATGCCAGCCCCAAGGCCTTGGAATAGTGTCGCATTGGTGCAGGATCTGCTCCCGCTAAAACCGGCCCCGATTCCGCCGACCAACTTATCAACGCGCCGGTCTTGTTGCCCTGCAACACCGTAATCTCTTGCAGATTTAGTGCCACATCCGCCGTTTCCGCCGCAATATCCTGCGCTTGCCCCAGCACCATTCCCCCCGCTCCGGCAGCACGTGCCAAAGAACACACCAGCGCGATTTTCGCGYCTGCTCCAACCGAAAATTCCTCATGCGATAACAACTCAAACGCCAGTGCCTGCAACGCGTCCCCAGCCAAAACAGCCGTCGCGTCRTCCCATTTCACATGAACCGTCGGCTGCCCACGACGCAAATCATCATCGTCCATACAAGGCAAATCGTCGTGGATGAGTGAATAGGCATGCATTGCTTCCACAGCCGCCGCAGCCCAAATCGCGGCCTCTTTGGGAACACCATGTAACCGCGCGCTTTCAAGTGCCAAGAATCCACGCAGCCCTTTACCTCCCAGTAAGCCGTGGCGCATAGCTTCTATCAGYGAATGGGAATGGTGTTTTCTCAGTTCGTTGACCAGGCAGCGATCTACCTGTGCCCGTGTTTCTTCCAGTCGGTCGGCAAACATCGCCTAAAGCCCCTCAACCGCCTTGGTCCCGGTCGCGTTCCCATCATTATCAAACGTAATTGCCGCTACTTTTTCCTCGGCTTCTTTCAACTTGGCTTCGCAGCGTTTTTTCAACGCAGCGCCCCGTTCATACAGCGTAATTGACTGTTCCAGCGGCACATCGCCCCGCTCCAGTTTCCCGACAACCGCTTCCAGYTCGCCCATGGCATCTTCAAAACTCATGTCAGCTATCTTTTTGTCGCTCATCCGCCTCGCTCCATCAATACACCCACATGGGCCGCTACACTTTCAGCCAAAGCCCTCAGATCATATCCGCCCTCCAGTGTCGAGACAACACGACCRCCACAACACRCCTCCGCGACATCRCAAATCCGCCCGGTCAGCCAGGCAAAATCATTCTCGCTCCAATTCAAATTCGCCAGCGGATCATCCCTGTGGGCATCAAACCCAGCCGACACCAGTATCAACTCCGGGGCAAATGCTTCGATGGCCGGAAAAACTTCGCGGTCATAGGTACGCCGCATAACTTCACCATCTGTATTTGGCTCCAGAGGCACATTCAGAATATTCCCCGAACCCCCTGTCTCAGACGCAGCACCTGAACCGGGATACAATGGCATCTGGTGACTGGAACAAAACAAAACCCGCGCCTCATCCCACATCAGATCCTGCGTTCCATTGCCGTGATGCACATCAAAATCTACAATTGCCACCCGCGACAAACCATGGTGATCCAGTGCATATTTCGCTGCAATAGACACGTTTCCAAACARACAAAAMCCCATTGCGCGGCCYRTTTCYGCGTGGTGCCCCGGCGGGCGACAGGCGGCAAACGCATTCGCAACTTCGCCGCTCAGCACCATATCCACCGCCGCCACATTCGCCCCAACAGCGCGATACGCGGCAGTTAACGAACCCGGTGACATATGGGTATCCGCATCCAGCGAAATAATGTCCTCTTCCGGCGCGGCTGTTCGTATCTTTTTCAGATGTTGCGCTGAATGGCAGCGTAGAATATCCCGCTTCGACCCTATCGGGGCTTCCCGTCGCAAAAGYCCGTCAAACCTCGCCACTGACAAAGCTTTTTCAATCGCCTGCAACCGTGCGACCTGCTCAGGATGCCCTCGCGGTGTTACATGCTCCAGACAGTCAGAATGGGTAAACAGTGCTGTCACCATCGGGTCACCTCGTTACATTTTCATAATGTTCACCAGCCAGTTTAATCCGGCGCTAACATATACCCGGAACCCCGTATCGTCTGCAAATACCGTGGCCGTTTCGGGTCTTCCTCAATCTTGCGCCTGAGCCGGGTGATCTGCACATCCACTGCCCGTTCCTGTGCCTGYCCGGTATCACGCCCCAGCTTTTCTACCAGCGTGTCACGACCAACCGGCTCCCCCGGCGTGGCAGAAAAAATCTTCATCAACTGGTTTTCCGTTGCGGTTAAACGCACCAGATCTTCACCCCGCCACAGCTCGGACCTTTCTACATCATAACGCACCGGCCCCAGRTGCAGCACCTTTGGCACTGTGTCCGCTGTATCGCTTTGCGGGACCCGGCGCAGAATTGCATTAATCCGCAACAACAACTCCTTTGGTTCAAACGGCTTGGGCAGGTAATCATCCGCCCCCGCTTCCAGCCCGGCAATCCGGTCCTCGGCTTCGCCCTTGGCTGTCAGCAGCAATATCGGCGTCGCCATTTCTTCGCGCAATGAYCTGGTGAAACTGATCCCGTCTTCGCCGGGCATCATCACATCCAGCACGATCAGATCAAACTCCAACCCGCTTAAAATACGCCGCGCATGGGTCGCATCCCGCGCCGCCGTCACCCAGAACCCGTTACGGATCAGGAATTTCTGCAACAATAGCCGAATACGTTCATCATCATCGACAATCAGTAAATGTGCGTCCGCGCTGCTCATACACTGTCTCCCCTGCTCGCTTTAAAATGTCTCCGCGACTCCGGATCCATCATTTCTTCCAGCACCTGTCTAAAGCCCGCCACCGCCTCTGGTCCAGCTGCACGATACGCCGCCCGCATCCGTCTACGCTGCGCATCTGACAGCGCCTGTTCCAATTCCTGCCCGGCCTCTGTCAATACCAGATTACGTTCCCGCCTGTCCCGCGACGCCACATGGCTTTCCACCAGCCCATCAGCAATCAACGTCCGCAATACACGGTTCAGCGACTGTTTGGTAATCCCCAGAATAGTYAGCAGATTATTCACCGTCGTCCCTGGCGCGCGGTGGATAAAATGCACCGCCCGGTGATGCGCCCGCCCATAAGCCTGATCCTCCAGAATCCGATCCGGGTCAGCGGTAAACCCGCGATAGGCGAAAAACATTGCCTCAATCCCTTTGCGCAACTGCTCGTCGGTCAGATAGAGCAGGTTCTCCCCCCCCGGACCTCCTCTGCCACTGCTATCACTCATCAACTCTCCGATCACGGAAATATTTCGTTATCCGATTTTATGTCAGCTTTGTTGACTTTCCAAGAATCAATTGTTAGCGATCTGCGGATTTTGCGTAATTTTATGTCCGAACCGGACCTAAGTGCGCAACAAATGAAAAGGATAGGCCATGTCAGGTTCATACGACGATCGCGACGGAGTAATCTGGATGGACGGTGTGATGACTGACTGGCGCAAGGCCAACATCCACATCCTGACCCATGCACTGCACTACGCATCATCCGTTTTTGAGGGCGAGCGCGCCTATAATGGTAAAATTTTCAAATCCCGCCAGCATTCCGAACGTCTGCACAACTCTGCTCGTCTGCTTGATTTTGAAATCCCCTGGACCACCGACGAAATCGAAGCCGCCAAATTAAGCGTCCTCAAGGCCAACGGCCTGACAGACGGCTACGTGCGCGCGGTCGCCTGGCGCGGTGCTGGCGAAGATATGGGTGTGGCATCTGCCCGCAACCCGGTTCAGCTGGCGATCGCCGCCTGGGAATGGGGCGCCTATTACGGCGACGCCAAATTCAAGGGGGCCAAGCTGGACATTTCCGCATGGAAACGCCCCAGCCCGGAAACCATCCCCTGCCACGCCAARGCCGCCGGKCTCTATATGATCTGCACCATGTCCAAACACGCCGCCGAGGCMAAAGGCTGTTCTGACGCGATGATGTTCGATTATCGCGGCTTTGTGGCCGAAGCGACAGGCGCCAACATCTTCTTTGTGAAAAACGGCGAGGTCCACACCCCAACCCCCGATTGCTTCCTGAACGGCCTGACCCGCCAAACCGTGATCGGTATGCTTGAGGAACGCGGCATCAACGTGATCGAACGCCAYATCATGCCRGATGAGCTGGAAGGGTTYGAACAATGCTGGCTAACCGGCACAGCCGCCGAAGTYACSCCKGTCGGCCAGATCGGTAACTATAATTTCGAAGTCGGCGCGCTGGCCCGTGAGATTGCGGAGGGGTATGAGAAACTGGTGCGGGAGTAATTTCCGTACCTTTAACCTACCCCAAACCATTCCCAACTAAACTGCGTCCGGACACCAATACCCGGACACAACCCATGCCCAAACGCCGCATCAGCCTGATCCTGCCGGTGATGATCACCATCATCGCGCTGCCCGCCACCCTGTCGCTGCTCTACTACCGCGTAACCGGTGACCCGACGATGCAGCCGCTCAGTGTGACAAAATCCAGCCTCGAAGCTCATCAGGACCCGGGCGGCACCCGCGGTGTCCTTGTGCAAATCAACTGGGGCCGGAATTCAAAATCCCCCAGCACACCGGCGGCGGTTCAAGAAGCCCTGCAAAATACACTGGCAACATATGCCGTTGATTACCGGATCAACCTGATCGATACCCCCGGTGACAAGGTGCAGATATWTTTTCKGGTGAATGCCAGCAAAATCGGCCCCTATCGGATCAGTAACGTGGCGTCCGGCATCCCCGCCGCCCTCGCGGCCCTGCGCCAGTCAGCGCGAAACTAGCCGCCCAGCTGCCCACCGGGCCGCGTCGGCAACCGTTTCATCTGCGTCATCTGCCAGACCGGCTGCCACTGGCAACAGTTCCTCAATCCCCGAATTACCAATCGCGTACAACACATTGCGCACAAACCGGTCCCGCCCAACCCGTTTCACCGGGCTACCGGAAAACATCRWTCGAAACGCCGCATCGTCCAGCGCCGCCAGTTCAGCCAAACGCGGCGCCGTCAATTCCTCACGCGCCAGATACCGCGCCTCGCTTGCCGCAACGGCAAACTTGTTCCAGGGACAGGCCGCCAGACAATCATCGCAGCCATAGATATGGTTGCCCAACAACCCGCGCAGCTCTTCCTCCACCGGTCCATGATGCTCAATCGTCAGATAAGAAATACAGCGCCGCGCATCCAATTGATAAGGTGCCGGAAACGCCCCGGTCGGGCAGACATCCAGACAGGCACGACAATTGCCACAATGATCCTCGCCCGGCGCGTCAACCGGCAACTCCACGGTGGTAAATATCGCGCCGAGAAAAAACCAGCTGCCCAACTCGCGCGACACCAGATTGGTGTGCTTGCCCTGCCAGCCAAGGCCCGCCGCCGCCGCCAGCGGCTTTTCCATAACCGGCGCTGTATCCACAAACACCTTGATCGACTCACCGGGGGCCTGCTCCAGCAACCAGCGCCCCACCCGTTTTAGGCGTTTTTTCACAATATCATGGTAATCCCGGTTCTGCGCATACACCGATATTGCGCCGCGATCGGCCTGGCCCAAAACCGCCATCGGATCATGCCCGGGCGTATACATCTCGGCCAGCATCACCACCGATTTCGCCTCGGGCCACAGTGCTGCCGGATTACCCCGCCAGTTCATCCGCTCCGCCATCCAGCCCATCTGCCCATGCCGACCTTCGGCAACATATTCTTTCAGCCGTACCGCCGCTTCCGGCACTGCGTCAGGCGTTGTCACGCCAACCCGTGCAAACCCCTCAGCCAAAGCCCGTTCAACCAACCGCTCCTTCAGAACCGCAGGCATCACGCCCTCACCTTCTTCTGTTCAAAAATATTCTCGGGGGGAATTGCCCGGCAAGGGCAAGGGGGGCAGACAGCCCCCAAACGACCCAAGCCTCAAAAATCCAGATCCGAATAATGCGCAGGCGGCGGAAACCCCGACACATGATCTGCCAGAATCGACCGAAAAGCCGGGCGCGATTTAATTTTTGCGTACCAGTCCTTCACCGCTTCGTTCCGGTTCCAGTCCACATCACTGATGTAATCCAGCGCCGACAAATGTGCCGCCGCCGCGAAATCCGCCAGCGTCATCGCGTCCCCGGCCAGCCAGCGCCGATCTTCCAGCAACCAACCCATATAATCCAGATGAAACTTGATCGCCTTGGCACCGGCCTTGATATTGCCGCTGTCGGGATAGCCGCGTCCCATGATCTTTTTGTTGACCCGCTCATACATCAGCTTTGATGTCACTTCCGCGTTGAATTTGTCGTCAAACCAGCTCACCAGTCGGCGTACCTCATAACGCCCGCCGGGGTCTTTGGGCAGCAGTGCCGGCTCGGGGTGCTTTTCCTCAATATACTCACAGATCGCCGCACTTTCCGCCATCGTGCGGCCGTCCATTTTCAATACCGGCACTTTACCCGCAGGGTTACGCCGCAGAAAATCCGGGTCGCCCTCCCAATAGCGTTCCTCGACAAGATCTACTTCCAGCTTCTTTTCACCCAGAGACAATCGCACCTTGCGACAGAATGGCGATAGCGGGACGTGGAATAATCGGATCATGGTCAGTGGCTCGTTTTTCTAATGTTTCCCCTCAATGGCGCGAACGGCCGGGTATTTCAACTCTCGAAACACGCCGCGCGACCATCGGCAAGAATTGTCGCAGCCCCATCTTTGATCGAACCCGACCGTTTCCGCAGGAATGCCGTAGGGTTAGACGCTGAACGACCTTTGGGATCTGGCAGAACCGCCGCCAGCCGCGCCGCCTGAATTGGCGTCAGTTTTCCCGGCCCAACCCGAAAATAAGTCCGCGCCGCCGCTTCTACCCCAAACACGCCTTCGTCAAATTCAGCTACATTCAGGTACACTTCCAATATGCGCCGCTTGGTCCAGACCGCCTCCAGCACCGGCGTCATCACCGCCTCCAGCGCTTTGCGAAACCAGCTGCGCCCCTGCCAAAGATACACATTCTTCACCACTTGCTGGCTGATGGTAGACGCCCCGCGCTTACCGCCCTTGTCCAGCGCTTGCCGGATCGCGGCCATATCAAACCCCCAATGCAGACAATAATTTGCGTCCTCGGCGGCCACGACCGAACGCGCCATCACCGGCGAAATTTCTTCCCAATCCACCCATTGCTGATCAACACCACCCATCCGGCGGCCTTCTGAAAACATGTATGGTGTGGTTGGCGGGTTGATCACAGCAAACAGCAAAATCGCAAWGARTATCAGCGCGCCAAACACAATAGCTCCCCGAAGCGCCCAGCGCACCAGCCACCGAAACGGGCGTTTTCCTGCCTTTCCCGGTTTCTTCTTCACCGCCGGCTTTTTCGGCGTTGGTTTCTTTTTTGCTGCGCGTGCCACCGACCCCTTAAGCCATGTATCAGGTCAATCGGTCAAGCGCCGGGTCAGGCGACATGCTGTAATACATTAGCCTCACGGCTTTTTACCGTCGAACGGGCTGTTTTCCTAAAAGCCAACCCATTTTCCAACTCTGGAAACAGCCTAAATAGTTCTGCGCAAACAGCCCTGTCCTGAAATAGAATCTGGTCACCTGGGAAAAAACTTTCACTTAGCACCCCATTCGAAGTGATCACTTCATGCGTGTCAAAAAGAAGATGAAAATATACAACTTTTTCAGCCATTTCCTGAACAACGTCGCGACCATTCAGCAGATGCTTCGCAGGAACAAGCACTTCGGCCTCGCCAAAATACAATTCCGCTTGCCAACCCTGAACCAAAACACGGTGCTGCGGCGATACACTTAGTTCTGTGTCGTTCCCGATCGCGCCGGGTTTGAATACAATGGGGGCGTTATCGCCGCTTGCATCAGTCGGCGAACAGCCTATCCAGCGGATCGGTTGCGGCCCATGATCAAGTGTTTCTATCAGGTCGCCAACYTTCAAAWTTTCGACAGGCRCMTCACCGCGGGTAGTGCGGATCATCGTCCCTTGCACAAAACATGCCGGCCCCAAATCTGTAGCGGTAATCAGCGGCCCCTGCGTGGTCACACCTGACGCACTAACCAGGGTACCATTTTGCAGAACCTGTCCATCGGTCGGGGTAAAAACCTGCGTCCCATCCGCCAGATAAAACGTCGTGCCAGTATAGGTGATATTCCCTACCCCTGGCACATTTATTGTTACAGTATCACCCGGCCAGGAACTTGTGACGTCCAGACCATTCACTGAATCATTGTTAAATCTGTCAATGTCGCCATCATCATTTTGATCGATCAGTGTGTATAACGAWAAATTCATCGCCGTCCCGGCGGGCGGCGGACTATAAGGATCAATCGTGAAAAACTGGTCGGTAARTGAAGTTGGCATAGGGGCTCACCAATAAGTCTGGATAGAAGAACTAAACCAGAACTATCGGTGAAAAATGTTGAATTGGTGCAAAAATATGGAAATAATTACGTCATATTGTAAACAGAACCGGGTTTTTTTAACTATATTCAGTACCGAATTCCCCCTACTCCGCCGGAATAGCATCTAATTCGCTCGCCAATGGATGCGTCAGATGCACCAGCATCTCTTTTGGGCAAATTTGCAGGAAAAACCCTTTTTCAGCTTGCCAGTTGTTCAGAATATCTGCCGCCTTGGCGCTGTTGGTTTCCGCGACATGCTGCTCAATCAGACCACGCAGTTCATCTTCCCAATGCGTTACGGAAACCGGGCCGATCACCAGTGATTCCATATTCATCAGATCAGATGCCTGACCGTCTGGGTCATACAGATAGGCCATGCCACCGGTCATCCCGGCGCCAAAATTTGCACCAATAGACCCTAATATCACCGCCACACCRCCGGTCATATATTCACAACCGTTAGACCCACAGCCTTCAACCACGACCTTCGCACCGGAATTTCGTACTGMAAATCGTTCACCTGCGCGCCCCGCCGCAAACAAGTAGCCGTCAGTCGCGCCATACAAAACCGTGTTGCCGATGATCGTATTCTCGGATGCAATCAGCTGGCTTTGCATCGCCGGGCGCACAATAATTGTACCCCCGGACAGACCCTTACCAACATAATCATTAGCCTCACCTGAAACTTCCAGCTTCAACCCCGGCACTGCAAACGCCCCCAGCGACTGCCCGGCAGACCCGGTCAGCTTTACCGTCAGATGATCCGGTTGCAGGTTATTCTTCATCCCGAATTTGCTAACGATATGGCTGGAAATTCGCGCGCCAATGGTCCGTTGCGTGTTTTGGACAGCATAAGACAGCTGCATTTTCTCACCGTCATTCAGGAACCGCGCACCGTCTACCACGATCTGTTCATCCAGCGCATCGGGCACCGAATTGCGCGGGCGCGACCGGTCATAAACGATCCGATCCGCCCCATCGACAGTGATCAGCAACGGGTTCAGGTCCAGATCATCCAGATGATCCGAACCGCGGCTAACCTGGCTTAACAAATCGGCCCGGCCAATCACTTCATCAAGGCTGCGCGCGCCAATGCTCGCAAGTATTTCCCGTACTTCTTGCGCATAGAACGTGATCAGGTTCACAACCTTATCGGCCGAGCCGCTAAATTTATCCCGCAGGTCTTCATCTTGCGTGCATATCCCCACCGGACACGTATTAGACTGGCACTGGCGCACCATGATGCAACCCATCGCAATCAATGCCGCGGTGCCGATGCCGTATTCCTCGGCCCCCATCATCGCCGCCATCACAATGTCGCGCCCAGTGCGCAATCCACCGTCGGTACGCAAAGTAACCCGGTCGCGCAGGTTGTTCATCGCCAACACCTGATGCGCCTCGGTCAGTCCCATTTCCCATGGCAGACCCGCATATTTGATACTTGTCGCCGGGCTGGCCCCGGTGCCACCGTTATGACCCGAGATTAAAATCACATCCGCCTTGGCYTTKGCSACMCCGGCSGCAATCGTGCCAACGCCACTTGCTGCCACCAGTTTCACCGTCACCTTGGCGCGCGGATTGATCTGTTTCAGATCGTAAATTAACTGCGCTAAATCCTCGATGCTGTAAATATCGTGATGCGGCGGCGGGCTGATCAACATCACGCCGGGCGTKGAATGGCGYAAWCGCGCAATCAACTCGGTCACTTTCATGCCGGGCAACTGCCCACCCTCACCGGGCTTGGCCCCCTGCGCCACTTTAATTTCCAGTTCTTCGCACTGGTTCAGATATTCCGCCGTCACGCCAAAGCGTCCCGACGCCACCTGCTTGATCTTGGCGCTTGGATTGTCGCCGTTCGGCTCGGGGTGGAAATGTGCAGGGTCTTCGCCACCTTCACCACTATCCGACTTTGCGCCAATACGGTTCATCGCCACGTTCAGCGTCTTATGGGCTTCCGGACTAAGAGCGCCCAACGACATCCCCGGTGTCACAAATCGCTTACGGATGGATGTGATACTTTCGACTTCCTCAATATGCACCGGTGCCCCAAGGGTTTTGAAGTCCAGCAAATCACGCAGATGTATAGGCGGGTTGGCCTGCATTAGTGTCGAATACTGCTTCCACAGATCAAAGCTTGCGTTCGCGCAAGCCGATTGCATCAGGCGCATCGTAGTCGCGCCCCARGCATGGGCTTCCCCCGAGCTGCGAGCCTTGTAAAACCCGCCAACTGACAGTACGTCCGTGCCGCCACGCCAGCCAAGCGTGTGCACTTTTTCCAATTTGCGCTGTATCCCATGCAGCCCAATCCCGGAAATCCGGCTGTGCATTCCGGGGAAATATTCCGCCACCAGTGCCCGGCTCAGACCCACAGCCTCAAAATTCAGCCCGCCGCGATAGCTGGAAACCACCGAAATCCCCATCTTCGCCATGATCTTCAGCAAACCCTGATCAATCGCCAAACGATACCGCGCCATATTTTCGGTCAGCGTCCCGTCCAGCAACCCCCGGCCAATCCGATCCGCAATCGAATCCTCAGCGAGRTAAGCGTTCACCACGGTCGCCCCGCAGCCAATCAGCACCGCGAAATAATGCGGATCAATACACTCAGCTGAGCGCACATTAAGTGAGCAAAACGTCCGCAACCCTTTGCGTGTCAGCCCGCTATGCACTGCGCTCGTCGCCAAAATCATCGGCATTGGCACCCGATCCGCACCTTGCGCCATATCACTAAGCACCAGATGCCCGATACCAGATCGAACTGCATCCTCGGCCTCGGCCCGGATACGTTCCAGCCCGACCTGCAACGCCCCTTCGCCGCCATCCACGTCAATACAGCAATCAATTTCCACCGACGGCGCGTTGAAACTCTCGGCCAGACGCTCAAACTGCATATTCCCGACAAACGGGCTTTCCAGCACCAGAATTTCAGTTTGACTACTGTCCTCATCCAGCACGTTTTTCAGGTTCCCGAACCGGGTTTTCAGGCTCATCACCCGATGTTCCCGCAAACTATCAATCGGCGGATTGGTCACCTGACTAAAATTTTGCCGGAAAAAATGCGACAAAGGCCGGTACATCCCCGACAACACCGCCGACGGCGTATCATCCCCCATTGAAGCGAGCGTTTCTTTACCGTCCTCAGCCATGGGCGCCAGAATCTGCTCCAGCTCCTCCAGCGAATAGCCTGCCGCAATCTGGCGTTTACGCAGATCACCACCGCTATGAATTGCCGCCTCAGTAACACCGGCCAGCTCATCTTCCAGATTGTTTATCCGCTCAACCCATTCACCAAACGGCTGCGCGCAGGCCATCTTATTCTTAATCTGGGTGTCGTGGAACAACAGCCCCTTTTTCATATCCACCGCCAGCATCTGCCCCGGCCCAAGCGCGCCCTTTTCAACGACGCCAGCTTCGTCCACCGGCACCATACCGGCCTCAGACCCGGCCATCACCAGCCCGTCTTCCGTCACCACATAACGCATTGGCCGCAGTCCCGAACGATCCAATCCGGCGCAAACCCAGCGCCCGTCAGTCATCGCCAGCGCCGCCGGCCCATCCCAGGGCTCCATCACCGAATTGCAGTACGAATACATGTCGCGCCAGGCCTTTGGCAGATCAACCGCCTGCTTGCTCCAGCTTTCTGGCACCAGCATGGTTTTCGCCATCGGCGCGGATCGACCTGCGCGCACCAAAACTTCAAAAACAGCGTCTAATGCAGCTGAATCTGATGATCCTTGTGCAACAATTGGCTTAATATCTTCCGCCAGATCACCAAATGTACCGGATGCCATCCGTATTTCATGGCTTTTCATCCAGTTCAGATTGCCCTTAAGCGTGTTGATCTCACCATTATGCGCCAACATCCGAAACGGCTGCGCCAGCCACCACTGTGGGAACGTATTCGTCGAATAGCGCTGATGATAAATCGCAAAAGCCGATTCAAATCGCTCATCCTGCAAGTCCGGGTAAAAATCCGCCACCTGCTCAGCCAGCATCATGCCTTTGTAAATTACCGACCGGCACGACAGCGAACAAATATACAGGTCCGTCACCTGCGCCGCGGCGGCTGCTTTTTCAATCCGACGCCGGATCACATACAACTCGCGCTCAAAGGTCTCATCATCGACACCCTTGGAATTTGAAATTAGAATCTGTTCAATCTCTGGTCGCGTCGCGTTCGCCTTTTCGCCCAGAACAGACACATCTACCGGCACCTGCCGCCAGCCATAAATGTAATAGCCCATCCGCAGAACTTCTGATTCTACGATAGTCCGACAGGTTTCCTGCGCCCCTAGATCTGTACGCGGCAGAAACACCTGGCCAATCGCGATCAGCTCATTCTTGCGCGGCTCATGCCCGGTCTTACGCACCTGATCATAGATAAACGTCACCGGAATTTGCAGCAATATCCCGGCCCCGTCACCGGTTTTACCATCCGCATCCACCGCGCCGCGGTGCCACACGGCCTTTAGCGCAGTAATACCGTTCTCAACCACCTTACGGCTCTTTTTGCCGTCAATCGAAACGACGAGGCCAACACCGCAAGAGGAATGTTCCGTATCGGCTGAATAGAGACTGTTTTCAACCATAAACTGCCGTTTGTTTTTTTCGACTGCCGCCCAGTTTTCATCATATTTTGCCATGATCAGTCTGCCTCGATGTGAGAGTTCTTGGATTCGTACTCGGCCCTTGTCGCGCGGCTGTGGTCACCTTCCAGCCGAACCGAAGCCATGGCGCGGTCAGTGTAAATTTCTGAGCGCAGCGGCCAGTCGCGCGCCGCGTCAAATAGGCCCGGCATCAGGTCGTAGCCAGCCGCCGCACCGCCGATGTCCCGCATCCAGAGATGCGAGCCGCAGGCCGTGCAGAAAGCCCGTTCGGCGAACGAAGCAGAGGCAAATCGGGTCACCGGTCCCTCTACCGTCACGGCCTCCTCTGCGGCATTGAAGCACAGGAATAGACCGCCCGACCAGCGCTGGCACATACGGCAATGGCAAGCACCCGGCCGCGGGTCGTGGATACCGTCAATTCTGATCGTAACGGCACCACATAGACAGCGACCTTCAATTTGCCCTGTGAATTCACTCATGTCTTATCTTCGGTCGTAAAGTCCTGAATGATGTCTGCCACCTCAGCAGAAGTAACCTGCGTCCTGCCCTCTGGCACCTCAACTGTATTGTACTTGTAGTCCACGAAATACTCAGTGCTCAGCTTTAGCCCGTCCACGTCGTCCAACAGCCCGATCAGAATACTGTTGTTACCCACATATTTCCCTGCCGTCAGTCGCCACCACAGTCCCGAGCCGCAAATTTTGCAATTGGCCCGCTCAGCAAACTCTGAGCTTTGGAATGCACTGATATTTTTGCTGCCATGAACTGTCAGGTTTTCGGTTTTTACCGATACGCCCTTTAGCGCTGATCCGACCCAACGCTGACACATCTTGCAGTGGCAAATAGAAAACGTGTCAGCCATGTCCTTGGCGCTAAACGTCACTGCGCCGCACATGCACTGCCCTGTTCTGTCTGTCATCGCATTAGTCCTTTATTAGCCAAATAGGTCAACATATGTTCCCTATCTTTAGTCCCGGCCTATTTTTGGTCCCAATAATCCGAAATGTGAATTTTCGATGTACCAATTGCACAGTTTCGGCCTACTCGGCGGCCACCTGAGCCCCCTGTTCTAAATACGCCAGCATCGCCTCTGCCGCTTCTCGGCCATCCCGTATTGCCCAGACAACCAGACTGGCGCCGCGCTGAATATCACCACAGGCCCAGACCCCTTCCAGACTGGTTTCATGGGTCACGAAACCAGCTTTCACTGTACCCCAATCGGTCACGTCCAGTTCCGTCAGGCCCCACTGTTCGGGCAGGTTCTCCGGCATGAACCCCAGCGCTTTGATCACCAGATCAGCCGGTTCGACATAGTCTGACCCTTCGATAATTTCCGGCGTCTGCCGTCCGCTGGCATCCGGCGCACCAAGGCGCATTTTCTGCACCATCACGCCGCTAACTTCCTCGCCCCCGGTAAACCCTTTTGGGGCCGCCAGCCAGACAAATTCGACGCCTTCTTCCTCGGCATTTTGCACCTCTCGCACACTACCCGGCATGTTGGCCCGGTCACGGCGATACAGGCATTTTACGCTCTCAGCTCCCTGCCGGATGGCAGTGCGAACACAGTCCATCGCGGTGTCGCCACCACCGATAACAACCACCCGTTTGCCCGCGGCATCCAGCTCGCCTGATGCGAACTCAGCGATGTCATCGCCCAGTCCAATTCTGTTGCTGACTGTCAGGTAGTCGATTGCACGAACAATTCCTTCGGCGACACTGCCCGGCATCTGTAAGTCTCGGGAATCATAGACACCTGTAGCGATCAGCACCGCATCGTGCATCCCCCGCAGTGCGTCAAATGACAGGTCAGTTCCGACATCGGTATTCAGCGCAAAACTCACGCCCGCCTGCTCCAGTTGATCAATCCGGCGCTGCACAATATCCTTTTCCAGTTTGAACCCCGGAATTCCATACATCAGCAAGCCACCAGCGCGGTCATTGCGCTCATACACTGTCACCTGAACCCCCGCTGCCCGCAGCATATCTGCCGCMGCCAGCCCGCCGGGGCCCGAGCCGATTATACCAACACTCTGGCCACGTTCGGYGGTCGGTGAATTTGGCGTTACCCAACCGTTTTCCCACGCCATATCAGTTATATATTTTTCTACACTGCCGATGGTCACAGTGCCGTGGCCAGATGTTTCGATCACACAATTGCCCTCGCACAACCGGTCCTGAGGGCAGATACGTCCGCAGATTTCCGGGAACGTATTGGTTGCCTGACTAAGGTCATAAGCCTCCCGCAACCGCCCCTCAGCCGTCATCCGCAGCCAGTCAGGRATGTTGTTATGCAGCGGGCAGTGGTTTTGACAATACGGCACGCCACACTGRCTGCACCGACTAGCCTGCTCGGCAGCTTTTTGCGCRGCATACTCGGCATAAATCTCATCAAAATCSGTCCGCCGCACACCAGGCGCCCGCTTCTGCGGCATATCCCTTTCCACCGCAACAAATTTTAACATAGCTTCCTTAGCCATCCGCGATACCTCAAGAAATTCTTCAGGCACCCTGTCTAAATCCCAATTCCACAAATGAAAAGKCAGTATATMTGACCTACTAATGGATTCTATGCTTTCTCAATCAATACAACCATCAATCAAAACAGATTTAATGTAAGCAGAGTTGACTTAAATCAAGTCTTTCCATTTAGAATCCGCAAGTTAGGGTGTGCCACAAACTTCCCGGGACGAAACAATGACATTGCTTCACCTTTTACTTGTGGCCATTATTCAGGGTATCACTGAATTTCTCCCAGTGTCTTCATCCGGTCATCTGGCGCTTTTGCCGATTCTCACTGACTTTCAGGATCAGGGCCAAGTCATCGATGTTGCAGTCCATATTGGCACTCTATTCGCTGTCATCATATTTTTCTGGCGCGATGTCTCGATCTGCCTCACAGGTCTCCCACGCCTACTGACGGGCCATATCGACACCCCCGGTTCCCGTCTTGCCTTCTTGCTGATTATCGCCACCATCCCGGTCATAATCATCGGGCTGATCCTAAAGGTTACGGGCCTCAGCGATATGATGCGTTCTCTGGCTGTCATAGGCTGGGCGATGCTGTTGTTCGGGCTATTGCTATACTGGGCAGATCGACGCGAAAAATCAGTAAAAAAGGCAGAAAACTGGTCGTTGAAAGAGGCAATAATCCTTGGCCTCTGGCAGGCTGTTGCCCTAATACCGGGCACTTCACGCTCTGGCATAACCATCACGGGCGCACGCCATCTGGGTTACAGCCGCACCGATTCTGCCAGAATTTCAATGCTAATGTCGATCCCGACAATCATCGCGTCAGGTGTCTTACTCGGGGCAGAAGTCGTCTTCACTGCGGACATGTCGGTCGCTAAAGACGGCGCCATTGCCGCGGYTTTTTCCTTCATGGCAGCCCTCTTTGCCCTGACCCTGATGATGCGCCTTTTGCGCACCGTCAGCTATACACCCTACGTCATCTATCGGGTGATCCTGGGGCTGATCCTGCTGACGATCGCCTACACCTAAGCGTTCAGATTCTTMGCGGAATCTCTGATAGCCGAGAACTGCCCGGCCGGGCGAAAGGGCCACAGATAATCCGGCAACACCGCTTCCATCGCAATTGGTGTAATCCCCAGATCAGCAAACCCTTTGGCACCTTCCGAGACCACATTGTCGTGGCGCAGGCCTTTCACCTGATCACGGGTCAGAATTCCATTGTTTATCAGGCCAAGCGTCACCGCCTGCATCGCATCAAACCCGGCCGCAATGATCGACCCGACCCAAAATGGTAAATTCAGAACCAACCGCTTTCGTTTGATAACGCCCAACATCAGATGTGTAATATCGCCCAAACTAAGCACCTCTGGCCCGCCCAGTTCATACGTCCCGCTTGCTTGCCCAAGAACCCCTTTTACAGCGGCTTGCGCCACATCATCCACGTGTACTGGCTGAAACTTGGTATCANNCYACMGNCNWYCGSCMKCACYKGMCCCWSMYSSSYMATCTTNNGGMARRYTYRKYRARARACYYANCYTCGRYCYSWMWTNMTYGYCSAGRGGCNYWMMMYARCYKCNGCKSGNSSWWGWWCYTSMKMWYCMYATCTTCGCCCAAAGCCTTACTTTTGGAATACTTGCTTTTGGCGTCGGCATCCGCGCCAATCGCCRACAAATGCACCAGTTGACCAACGCCCTGTTCAGCCGCAATTCGGGCAATACGCTCAGCACCTTCATGCTGTATCGCATCAAAACTGTTGGCCCCGTTTTCATTCAGAATACCGACACAGTTCACCACTGCATCAGCCCCCAGCATGACTGAACGCACAGAATCATCATTTCGGATGTTACAAAACACCGGCTCTACCTGACCAACGGTGCCGTAGGGCTTGACCTGCATGGCCTCATTCGGGCGACGCACCGCCACCCGGACACGCCAACCTTCGCGCGCCATACGCTGCGCAATGTAGCGCCCGACAAACCCTGATCCGCCGTAGATGGTGACTAATTTCAACATGGTAAAACCTTGGCTCTATTACGCCAACCGGTCTACTTGCCCTCCCAACCCCGCACAAGGCACAATTCTTATCAGCGCTTGAACCGGATTCCCGTTGACAGGCTGGCAGCAGCCCCGTATCCCGCGACTTCTCGACACCTGCCCAGGTGGCGGAATTGGTAGACGCGCTAGCTTCAGGTGCTAGTATTCGCAAGGATGTGGAGGTTCGAGTCCTCTCCTGGGCACCAAAATCCTCCAAAAGATATTACTTTTTTTGCCGAGGCCTCAGTCTATGGATATCTCAGAATCGACTGAACTGGAAAAGCGGTTCCCAACAGGTGCAGCGGTGACCCATGCYGAACTGGAAGAGGAGCCTTACAAAGTTTACGCGCGCTTGCGAGAGACTGAGCCTGTTTCCTGGCTTCCAATTCATCAGATGTATTACATCACCCGACACGATTTATGCTGCGACTCATTATGTAACGACAAAACATTTACTGTTGGATTTGAACACTCAACAGTGTTGGACATCTTCGGCCCACATATGATGTCGGTGGATGGACCAGATGCACGGCGTTACAAAAACGCGCATCGCCGGTTGTTTATGCCCGGCATCATCACTGACACGCTGGAACATTTGATAAAGAAAAACGCGGACCAGTTGATTGACGGGTTTGCAGCGGCAGGCAGGGTAGAGTTGCGTAAAAATTTTGCCAGTCGATTGCCTATACTTACGATGTTGGACCTGTTCGGACTACCGCCCACAACCGAAAAAAAGTTCCGGGGTTGGTACGATGCGTTTGAAGGCGCGTTGGCCAACACCCTTAAAGATGCGGATGTTCGGGCGCGTGGYAAACAGGCAGTCGAGGAATTCCATATCTTTTTGCAAAATGAAATTGATAGGGCTAAAAACTCCACCCCCAACTCATCTCTGCTAAGCACATTGTTGCATACGCCAACGGAACAGCGCCTAAGCGACACCGAGATCAGACATAACGCCCTAATTGTCATGTTTGGGGGGATATCAACGGTTGAGGCGCTGATACTGAATGCAATTTTCGCTCTTTCGACCCACCCGGATGTTTTCGATAACCTGCGCGCCGATCTGGGACTGTTACCAAAGGTTATCGAAGAAACCGTGCGCTGGCTGGGGCCGGTGCAATCTGCACATCGCTATGTTGCTCAGGATACGGTTGTTGCCGGTGTTGATTTGCCCAAAGGCTCGATCATTAGCTGCGCGCTGGCAGGCGCCAATCATGACCCGGAGGTTTTTGAAAACCCGGAACGCTTTGATATTGATCGCGACCAAGGGAAACATATCGGGTTTGCTACAGGTCCGCACCTTTGTCTGGGGATGCACCTTGCACGGGCTGAAGGCAGGATCGCGCTGGAACGCCTGATTACCCGGCTGGAGGGGTTTACAATTGACCCCCAACAACCCGCAAAACCTTTTGGAGCAGAGTTCCGCCAACCRCCMGCCYTGCATACAGTATGGGCGTCAAACCACCGCTAAGCGGCAGTCATTGTTGCACCAGAACCCCAAAGGTATTATTGCCCCAATGGAACTGCAGGCACCCCAAAAGGATACGAACAAAGTGGCGAACCATCTATATCAGAACGATCTGCCAGACGGGCTGGCCCTGGGACCAGTTGTTGCAATTGATTGTGAAACCATGGGCCTGAATCCGCACCGTGACCGGCTCTGCGTTGTGCAATTGTCGGATGGRGACGGAAATGCCCATCTGGTACAGATCAGCAAAGGCCAGACCGAGGCCCMAAACCTGTGTCGGATGCTTGCCGACCCTGATACGCTAAAGCTGTTTCATTTCGGCCGCTTCGATATCGCGGCCCTTTTGAACGCATTTGGCGTGCTAACTGTACCGGTGTATTGCACCAAGATCGCTTCCAAACTGGTGCGCACCTACACSGAYCGYCATGGKCTGAARAACCTGCTGGATGAACTGGCNAAAGKTNGACATTTCMAAACAACAACAAATGAGCGACTGGGGCGCTGAAAAGCTAAGCGACGCCCAGATCAGCTATGCTGCATCAGACGTGCTTTATCTGCATACCCTGATGGAAAAACTGAACGGGCGGCTGGCCCGAGAGGGTCGAACAGAAATCGCTCAGGCGTGTTTTGATTTTTTGCCAACCCGTGCGCAGCTTGATCTGGCCGGCTGGCCTGAAATTGACATCTTCGCCCATTAAGGCGGTAATTATACCATGAACAAAGACACCGTTCTTTCCACTGGCCGGCGCGTTATTTCACAGGAAGCCGACGCACTGACGCAATTGGCCAATAGCCTGGGCGACGGGTTTTCCCAAGCTGTTGAGCTGATGCAAAACGCCAAAGGCCGGGTTGTCGTTTCAGGCATGGGTAAGTCCGGCCATATCGCACGCAAGATTGCTGCTACCCTTGCCAGCACCGGAACACCGGCATTTTTTATCCACCCTGCCGAAGCCAGCCATGGTGATCTGGGCATGATGACACAAGATGATGTCGCGCTGGTTCTGTCCAATTCCGGCGAAACTCCGGAACTGTCCAATATAATCGCCTACACTCGTCGTTTTAGCATCCCGATGATCGGCGTTGCAAGTCGCGCAGGCAGCACATTGATCCGTCAGTCTGATGTGGCGATCCTGCTGCCAGATGCAGAAGAAGTCTGCCCAATGGGGCTTGCGCCAACCACGTCGACAACAATGACGCTGGCACTGGGCGACGCATTGGCAGTGGCATTGATGGAACATCAGAAAATCACCCCGGAGCGTTACCGCGACTTCCACCCCGGCGGTAACCTGGGGGCGCGGCTATCAAAGGTTAGTGACCTGATGCACAGCGACCTGCCCCTCGCGGCTACAACAACATCAATGGGCGATGCCCTGATAACCATCAGCCAAAAGGGGTTTGGCGTTGTAGGCGTCTGCGACGACAGTGGCGATTTGTTAGGCATCATTACTGATGGGGATCTTCGCCGCAACATGGATGGGCTGCTGGATCTGACCGTTAAGGACGTCATGACCCCAGACCCAAGTACAATCAGCCCAGATGCTCTGGCCGAAGAGGCCGTCGCCGCAATGAAYGAACGCAAAATTACCTGCCTGTTCGTTGTAGACAAAAACGCCAGCAACCGCGCTGTCGGTATTTTGCACATTCACGATTGCCTGCGTGTTGGGTTGGCCTGACCGATGGCAGCATACGACAATTCATATTCACGGATGGTCGCATGGTTGAAAATCATATTACCTCTGCTTGCATTGGCAATTCTATCGACGTTATTTTTGGTATCACGGTCGGGAAATTCAGTGCTTTCGATACCATATGCTGACGGAAATATCGACGAAATCGCCCGCGAACAGAAAATCGGAAACCTGTCCTACTCCGGCGTGACTGCAAATGGTGCGGCAATAACATTGATCGCCGAAAGCGCCCAACCAATGACCGGTAATCGCCAAGGCATTATAGCTGAAATTCTACGGGCCAGCATCGAAACACCAACGGGCCAAAAGATTGAATCATCAGCCCCGTTTGGTTCGTTCGATTCCGATACTCAAACCGCTGAACTAACCGGCGGTGTGACGCTAACAACGTCGACGGGCTACCAAATTGAAACTGAGACAATTACCGCCGACATACGAAATGCCCGCATATTTACCGCCGATTCGATTACCGCAAACGGTCCTTTGGGCCATATTTCGGCTGGCCAAATGGTGTTGCAGCAACAATCCGGCAATGGATCACCCGTAAGTTATGAACTTGTTTTCAAGAACGGCGTTAAGTTGGTATACCAACCGCAACAGTAACAGGAATTAGCCGGCTATGAATTTTCCGCGARTTGTACTCGTAGCATTAATTGCACTCTTCATTTCGCCGCCCGTATTTGCGCAAGGGGCGCAAGTTGCCTTTGGTGATCTTCAGCACGACACCTCCCTGCCGGTCGAAATGTCTGCCGATCAGTTAAACATAGATCAGGCAGATGGCACAGCAACCTTCCGCGGAAATGTTATCATTGGCCAGGGCGAAATGCGCCTAACGGCCGGCATTGTACGGGTGGAATATAGTGTGGCTGATGGCCAGGCCGCTGGYGATATATCCCGCCTTTTTGCGGCGGGAGGAGTCACGCTTGTTAACGGCGCCGCTGCTGCGGAAGCGGATGAAGCGGAATACTCGATCGATGACGGTACCATTATCATGATTGGAAACGTAATCCTGACACAGGGTGCAAATGCCCTTTCGTCAGAACGAATGGTTATTGATCTCAGTACCGGGTCAGCTTCAATGGAAGGCCGCGTCAGGACTATTCTTCAGACGGGTGGTAACTGATGGCCAAACTGACACTAAAGGACGGCGACGCCGGATTAAAAATTATCAACCTGCGAAAAAGTTATCGCAAACGGGTGGTAATACGTGACGTCAGCATGGAACTGGCGCGCGGCGAAGTTGTTGCATTGCTGGGGCCAAACGGCTCGGGAAAAACCACATGCTTTTACGCGATTGCTGGCCTGATTACACCAGAAGGCGGCCAGGTAATTGTCGATGGTCGTGATGTAACTAATTTGCCAATGTATCGTCGCGCCAAGCTGGGGATCGGTTATCTACCACAGGAGATGTCGATTTTTCGCGGTCTTTCCGTAGAAGACAACATTCTGGCGATCCTTGAAATTTCAATTTCCGACAAACTAATCCGACGCGAACGGCTGGAAGACTTGTTATCTGAATTTTCAATAACTCACTTGCGCCGCGCTTCGGCCCTATCCCTGTCTGGGGGCGAACGAAGACGTGTTGAAATTGCCCGCTGCCTTGCATCCAACCCAAAATATGTCCTTCTGGACGAACCCTTTGCAGGCGTTGACCCGATTGCCGTCGGTGAAATTCGCGCCCTTGTGGCAGACCTGAAAAATCGCGGCATTGGTGTACTGATAACCGATCATAATGTCCGCGAAACGCTTGAAATTCTGGACCGCGCCTATATTTTACATGATGGAAAGGTGCTGATGAGCGGGACGGCAGATGAGGTTATTCAGGACGAAAATGTGCGCCGGGTCTATCTCGGAAACACCTTTCGGGCCAACTGAAACAATATTTTGCCGGTTAGAGTTGACACAGAGCCCCGAGTCATCGCCAAATAGGCGTAATGTATGATCAAAAATACACTGTTCAAAAATACCGCCGCTTCGGCGTACTTCGAACACCACATACAGGAATCTACACAACAGTACTAAAATTATGCAGTGCGGATCAGGTGTTTGTTCCGCCGCTTAATCGTTAACAAATACGGAGGCCTAATGCGTTACCAAATCAGCGGAAAACAAATAGACATCGGTGAATCCCTGCAAACCCATGTCAGAACAGAACTTAGCGAAGTTATCGAAAAATATGCACAGCGCCCAACCGATGCCGTGGTGGTTTTTTCCAGGAGCGCTAACGARTTTGTATGCGAGACAATTGTGCATTTATCCACTGGCTTAACGACCCAGGCTAAGGCCCACTCCCATGAAATCTATTCCGCATTCGACAAATGCGCAGAGAAGATGGACAAACAGTTGCGCCGGTATAAGCGCCGCCTGAAAGATCATCATAAGACACGTCAAGTACCGGTTGAACTATCCGGCGCATCCTCTTATATCCTCGCCGCATCTGAGACTGAAACTGAGTCGGAGCCAGAATCGCTCCAACCCATAATCATCGCTGAAATGGAATCGACCATTCCTTCCATTTCTGTCGGTGAAGCGGTTATGCAGATGGAACTGGCCGGTGCTCCTGCATTGGTTTTTCGAAACGAGGGTAATGACGGATTAAATGTAGTTTACCGGCGCGATGACGGAAACATCGGCTGGATTGACCCAACAAACGTCAAATAGACCCGATCAGCTGAGAACGCAGAAAAGCATCAAGCAATGGATCTTTCGAGTATTCTAAAACCCACGGCCGTAAAAGTCGCTGGCAGCATCACCAGTAAGAAACGGTTGTTTCTTGACCTGGGTGATATTGCAGCGTCTTCTATTGGGCTGGATATGGAAGAATCCGTTGGYGCATTGCTTGAGCGTGAAAATCTTGGGCCCACCGGCGTAGGCAATGGAGTTGCATTGCCKCACGCTAGGATTGCCGGGTTAGACAGTGTTTCAGGCGCGTTTCTGAGGTTGGAAAAACCATTAGAATTTGATTCGGCTGATCGTCAGCCAGTTGATTTRGTTTTTGCTCTTTTCGCACCAAAGAATGCCGGTGTAGAACATCTGAAAGCGTTGGCGCTGGTTTCCCGCACCATGCGGGACACCGCTATTTGCGCAAAACTCCGCGCAAATTCGGACCCGGCAACTCTCCATGCTATCTTGACTGAATCTCAAGGCTCAAAAGCAGCCTAGACCCGCCAAACGCCAAACCCGAACATCATGTAGTCCCTCTGATACGCTGAGCGCACTGCTGCCTCAACATCTGCATCGTAAATTTCCGACAATTGTATCGGTAGGGAACTTCCCCCTGCTTTCAGTTCGGGGGCGATCATTCCAATTTTCTGCGCCAGATAGTTCAGGTCAGTTTGCATTTCAGCTTCTTTGAATATGTGGCCAGGATAAATAAATTGCCCCATACCCCGGATTATTTCAGATTGCGACGCCCATGCCCGATCTACATACAACCCGGTCTGAGCGCTTAAATTTCTCTTAATAAATTCTGCAAACGCGATAAATGCAGCCCTGTGTGATGACGTATCGAGYTTGCCCTCTGTGTCAACTTCTGGAATCGGCAGCAAGTACACCCCACGTAAAGTTTCCTTCAACGCGGTATCTGCCTCATTGTCAGCGTTCAGAATGCGCCTGACAAAAACCTCATGCAGCCGTGCAACGGGATGCCGAACCACTGTAAAGCTCTGGTGACCTTTTGACTGTCGCTTCCACTTACGCAGGCTTTTCTGGGTGAACATCCTGCTCAGGTTAGTTACAGGAACCCCATCCAAATCGGCCAACCATTGCGACACAACCGCCGTTGGGCCCGATACGACTGGCATGAAAAGTAGTGGCGATTCCGGTGGCGCAATATAACTCGGAATTGCGGGGCCACGCTCAGGCTCAAAGCTCGGCATGYTATCCAGCAAAAAATAGTCAGCAGACGCCAGTCCTGTCTCCATTTCAGTAAAGTTTGCAACCTTTTCTACRAGCGACTGTGGGTTCTGCTTTTTTGTGTCTTTGGAAACCTTCTTTTTCGCCCCTTCCACACCTAAAAACCGCGCCAAACCATTCAAAACACCCACATCAGAGATGTCATCATAGCCGATATAAAACGCAGTCTGGCCACCTAATTGTAAAGCGTTTCGCAATTTCCTTTGAAAATCCGAATGCTTGGCGAAATGGGCCTCAAATGCTTCCATTTCAAACACTGCTTTGGCGGTTTTAGCATGTTTCGTATCGCTCAAACGCCATTGATTCGTCCGCCGGGCAATTTCGCGCGAAATGTAGGTCTCAACCGGATTTCGGGTTAGAATTATTTTGCCGCATCTTGGGTCGGCAAGACAGCTATCCAGTACCCTGGGATCGTGATCGTAGAAAAACCGAAATCCAAACAAACCCGACGATTGCTCTTTCATAAGATTAATCAGGGCCAGGGGTTCTGCTTCCCTTGCCTGCATCGACATCCCAAACATTTCTTGCTTTTTGGCTTGCCCAATAAAATGTGGGTTAAAAGCCTCACCAATACAATTTAGTCCGGGGAATTCGTTAATGTTGGCTTCGAGAAAATTGGACCCGGTTCGCATCCCTGCGAAAATTACGAAATAATCAAAGGCCACAACCATTTCCCTACTTYACCAGATAAGGTCGACGGGGCGCTGGTGCCTTGTCACCAGTATTCGTTACAACTGCGAAATCCCCCATCAAATGCGGCTGCATCCCCTGGTTCTTCAAATTTTGCAAAAACTGTCCGAAACCATCAAGGTTTGCCATTTTTGGGGCTTCTGTCAAACGGCGCGCGTGCCGGGGGCCAATCTCATCAATTATAGTTTGCAACGGCTCCATAGGMGCATCAACAAAWTCAGCCATGTTCCAAACTCTCACCCGAGCTTTCGTATAGATAGATCCAAGAATTTYAAGGTGTTCGCTCTCGATGCGTTGAAGCCGTGCRGTTTCTTTGCGAATTTCCGAAAAATTCAGATTGGAATTAAAAAGTCTGATCGCCCACGCCCCGGATATTACAGAAATCTGGGCGTTTGGGTCGGTCGCAATTAGCCATGAAATTTCCTGGTTGTCCGCTGGTCCAAACTGGAAGCACTGGCGCTCCCCGCGGGTGTTCCACACCAAGTTTGTCAAAAACCCACGTGGATTATAATCCCGTAGTGCTGCGCTATTACTAAGGGCGCCTGAAAATATCGTTTGGCCACTTCCAAACTCGGCCTTTTCCGGGCCAAACAGATGTCCGTGAACACGTCCCCCCACATTGTGACCCAACCAATTTTCAAAACCTTCAAATACGTCACTAAATCCCTCAAATATTGAATAGGGTGCTGACGTTTTCCCTTTTTCAAAACCTTCGCGYGGGAACCGGCTGTGCATATAAAGCCCCGCCCGGCCATTAACTCTTCTATCAACGGCCTTTGCAAAAATCTTGTCAATCTTCCCGGGATTAGGCTCAGCTGCCCCCATCCTCGCCAAATCTGGCGATAGGAAATTATTGTAAAGATTATCCGCAAATGGCCAGATTTTTCGGGCGACAAAGCAATCTGAACGCCGCAATAGCTGCAAATGGTCGTCATAGAAATTGTGTGGTTTACCTTTAAAATCAAACTTCGAAAGYGTAAGCGAGCGACCCTCTATTTTTCTGGAATAGAGCCTTACCAAGGTCTGAAAATAACTTTCATCCGGTATCCATACTTTGGAAAAATATCGGTCATATTGTATACGTTCTGGGTCTTCCAAAATTGCTGACAGTGTCTGCCGGGTCAGGCACCACCACTGCGACCCAAGATGCGGAACAAGAGCATCGGGAATTTTCCGGCGGAATTTAAACCGGCGTTGTAGTTGGACATAAATATCGAATGCCTTGCGATTTCGCTTCCACGAAAACGGAAACCGGAAGTTAAACCGCTCAGACGCAAGACCATCAATTGCCCAGGGTACGTCGCGCGTCGTAACAGACTCAATAAAGTCCGTCTTGGAGCGCTTGGCGAGATAGCCCACCAGTTCGCTGACCGGACGCAATGGTAGGCAAGATCCAGACGTCAGAAAAACATGACTAACTTTGGGAAAACTGGCTARCATCAATTCTGAGGCTGTTTGCGACGCGGCAACAAGTGACCACGTTCCCCACTCACACCGATGGCGGCCGCAAAATTTGACATTTGGCAAATCTGACAGGCTGTTGGCAAACTTAATATAGTCGTGACGTTTCACACGGCTGTCCACATGTATCACAACAGGGCAATCATGGGTCGCCCAATGGCGTGCAACCTGTTCGGCACGGTTCAAAACTTCATGCACCATCATGACAATACCAACCGTCATGCCCAGTTCCCCTTGGACATCAGRCCCAGAATTTCAAGTTGTCGCCAGTTGATGTATTTTTCGGACCATTTGCACCACAGCTCTGGCGACTCTTCCATCCGCTCCATATAGGCAAGATATTCCCTGCTTGCGGCGTAATGCTCGCCCCGATCTATTTCCTCGGCAGTCTTTTCAATGAAGGTATTGAGAAACTTCGCATGTAGCAGCGCGCCACTTGGTTTTTCACCGCCAGTTTCATCATATGTTCGGTTCAGTCCCCGTGGTAAAAGCATGTGCGTAGAGTTGGCATAAACATAACTACGATGCCATTTAACCAAAGGAATTTTATTCAGTGCCGGGGCATTTTCGGGATCATCAGCAAAAAAGACCCTTGCCCTGGGTCCGCCCTGAATCCAAAGATTCTGATAATCTTCATTCTTGGCAATCATATAATTACCACTGTCAAACCAATGTACTATTTCCAGTGGGTTTTGCCCATCTTGATAGGTCTGCTCTGCGATTGCTCCCTTGGGATACATATCAATTAGCATCGCCGAAAACGCCCGGACTTCGGAGGCGTCCAACCAATCTGTCAAAGCCCGTATTGGGCGAGAATCACAAAATGGRAAAACCAGAAAYTCATCCACGTCGACAACAAGCGACCAGTGGCCATGGGCATATTTTCGTTGTAGCCAATTTAACCAATCAGTTCCAAAACGCGCGCGCTTATAGCTTGCGGTCGTATGAAACAGTGACACATCGCTCTGCTTTTCTAGATACTCGCGGGAGCCATCATCTGACCCATTATCAACCATAAAAAAATGGTTCACCCCAAGATTACGATAGTATTTCAGAAAATATGGTAGTCGAATACGTTCATTCCGCAGCGTAGCAAACAACAGGATATCGTGTTTTCGCACTTGCCCACTTCGGTTCTCCAGGCAAGTTAACTCTCTGCGTTTTCGCAAGGCGCGYGTCCGCCACCATTTGCGACGCACCCGCAGTCGGTATGAATTCAAAAMGCCCAACTTAGTCTCTKTTTTGCCCRAAARYGGTCATTCTGACCTTYCCAATTTCTGCTGCGACCAGAGCCGTATTTATCTGTGCAACCTTTGATCGYTCGAATGTTCATAAGTGCATAGCTTATGAAGCCTTATTATCAATGAATAGCCGCCCAGACTGGTTGCGTAAATGGGAATTTTWTCTTGTAGAATRCAATGCYTATRGGGKTTTCYTGGCCGATCTTACAKATTGGCCAAWTTYGYGATCAAACCCATCTCATACAATTGCTTCCAACCKGTGTACYSAAYYGAWCCMKYGTACCACAAATCYGGRCCWGCAATTACYTYWTCATAATAGCTGTCATAGATACTACTRTTGSYRAAATGCTCTTTKCKYTGCTTYTCTTCKCGWGATTTYTCGAYAATTYCKGGCAGAAATTTACTGTGCAACAATACCCCCGACGCTCTTGACCCTTTTGATCCGTCAAATACCTGATTTAGGTTGCGCGGCAGCATACTATGGCTGGAGCTAACATAAGCATACCGTCGGTTCCATTTGACCAGCGGGATTTTGTTCACTGTCGGCGCTCGTTCAGRCGCATCTGAAAAAAAGAAACGTGCTCGCGCACCGCCTTGTATCCACCAGTTTTGCAGTTTCGGTTGTAGCTTGCGCGTAAAATTATCACCGTCAAACCAGCTCAGAGTTTCAAACGGRTCCTGACCCGGCGTGTAGGATACAGAATCCAGCGGCCCCTTGGGGTACATATCCAAAAGCAGGGCCCCAAAAGAACGAACGCCTGCGGTGTCTAATTGCTGCGTCAGCGCCTCGATATTCTTAGTATCCCATTCCGGGTAGATAAGGATTTCGTCCGCATCCACCGTCAGGCACCAATGGCCATGGGCGAATTTAATCTGCAACCACATCAGCCAATCAACGCCAAATCTCGCCGCCCGGTAACTTTGCGCCGTTYTCCACAGGGACACATCTGGCTGATCACGCAAATACTCACTGGTGCCATCGTTGCTATCATTGTCGATGATCAAAAACTGGCGCACGCCTAAACTTCGATAATGGCTCAGGAAATATGGCAGCCGGGTAATCTCATTTCGCATACAGGAAAACGCCAGAACATCCCCAGCCTGAATAGCGCTTGTACGATCTATAACGGATGTCAGTTGTCGGCGTTTTCGAAAAGCACGCGCCAGATATTTACGCCGCATCCAGCGCAATCGATACGCCATCCACAAATCGCTAACCGATGCCATCAGATCAACGACCCCCAAGATTACTTATCGTAGTGGCCATTCTGATGCCATTGCCAGGCATCTGCAATCATCTGTGGTAACGTTGAACGAACTGGCTTCCACCCCAGTTCAACTTCGGCCCGGTCACTACCAGATACTAACACTGCACAATCGCCCGCCCTGCGGGGGCCGGTCTTACATTCCAATGGACGATTAGTAACAGCGGCACTGTGATCAACAACTTGGCGCACCGAATATCCGTGCCCGGTTCCCAAATTGAAAACTCGGTTATCCTTGCCGTCTTCAAGCCATCTAAGGCCCAGAACATGGGCATCGACCAAGTCCATCACATGTACATAATCACGAATGCAAGTGCCGTCAGGCGTATCATAATCTGTACCGTAAATCGTCAGTTCCGGACGTTTACCGTCTATCACTTCCAGCATTAACGGTATCAAATGGGTTTCTGGTTGATGAAACTCGCCCACGTCGCCTTCCGGGTCAGCGCCGGCAACATTGAAATAACGGAATATAACGTGACGCAATCCATGGCTGCGCTCAAAATCCCGCAGAATTTCTTCGATCGCGCGTTTTGATGACCCGTAGGAATTTGTAGGGTTCTGTACGCTGTTTTCGTCAAGAACGACGTTGTCCTGGTCGCCGTAGGTGGCACATGTTGAGGAAAAAACAAAGTTCAGGCAGTCGGCTTCTACAGCCGCCTCAATCAATGTCAGTGAGCCGACGATATTATTTCGCCAATACAAGCCCGGATTTTCATAGCTTTCACCAACCTGACTAAGGGCAGCAAAATGTACCACAGCAACAGGTGCATATTGTGCAAATACCTTATCGAGCTTTTCCCGGTCGCTCAGCTCTCCATGAACAAAAGGACCGAACTTTACTGCGTCCTGCCAACCTGTCGATAGATTGTCATATGTAACCGGGATATAGCCGCAGGCCTTAAGAACCTTACAAGCATGGGAGCCGATATAACCAGCGCCGCCAGTGACCAGAACGTGTTTCAATCAGCAAAGCCCAATTCTTATTGCGCGGCGTTAGGTATGCTTACCATTTCCCTCAAATAATCAGAAAACTCGCCACCCAACTCTTCATTTGCCAGCCCAAATGCCACAGTGGCCTGTAGATAACCAGCCTTAGAGCCACAATCAAATCGCTGACCACGGAAGCGAAACCCATATACGTCGCGGCCAATTGCCAATTCGGCGGCAATTGCGTCGGTCAGTTGGATTTCACCACCAGCCCCTGATTTTARTTTGTTTAGATTCTGTAAAACCGTAGGGGCAAGAATATAACGACCGATCACAGCCAGATTAGAAGGTGCTTTCCCGATTTCTGGTTTTTCGACCATTCCCCTGACAGAAACCAAAGATCCCATATCTTCCTTAACATCCAGAACACCGTATGAAGACGCGGCGGCTGGCGGAACTTCCATCGCCGCCACCATGCAACCGCCAGTATCCTCATACGCTTCAATCATCTGTTGAAGGCATGGTTTTTCGGCGGCAATAACGTCATCCGGCAGTATCACAGCAAACGGCTCGTTCGCGATCAAACGCCGGGCACACCAAACAGCATGTCCCAGCCCAAGGGCACGGTGCTGTCTTATGTAAGCAATTGCACCACTTTCCATGTTGGTATTCTTCAACACCTCTAGCAGATGCTTTTTACCTTTTTTACGAAGCGATGCCTCAAGAATTGGGGCATGGTCAAAATAGTCTTCCAGGGCGCCCTTGCCCCTTGAGGTCACAAAAATAAATTCTTTAATCCCTGCGGCCCTTGCTTCATCAATCGCATATTGAATCAGCGGACGATCTACCAAAGTCATGATTTCTTTTGGAATAGATTTTGTCGCAGGCAAGAAGCGGGTTCCAAGCCCCGCTACAGGAAATATTGCTTTTGTAACCTTACGCTTCATATCTTTGCCTCAAATTTGTTAACTACTAGTACAACTACGCAGCGATTGGATACACGATACCGACCTAATGTGACCTAAAAATGAAACATTGCCGTATATTTCTGCTCACCATCGCCAGATATTAAATATCTCAAGAATACTGCGTAATAGCAACATTCAACAATTCCTGTGATAAATTTTTATTTGGAAAAACACTGCGTATTTCCAGATTTTTCTTCCCAAATGATCATGCCATACCCATTTCAGTCATCATTGCCTGCAAACGGGGTACATCCTCCGGGTTGTTAAGTTCCCAAAACTGCCGGTCGCGGGCGTCTACTTCTACGCATAAAACATGTCGTCCATTTTCCATAAACCGAAGCTGTTCAAGACCTTCGAGGGATTCCAGAGGTCCAATTGACCAGTTTGGATAGTCAATTAATGCAGCTGGCCGATATGCGTATACCCCAACATGGTGAAATACAGGCGTTTCATCAGTCTCTTTGTAGTGCCGCCCAAGGTAAGGGATCACTTCTTTGGAAAAATATAGCGCTCTTTTGTTCAAATCGAACACTGCTGTTGTAGCACCAACGCGGCCATGTCGGCGGTCCTCCAGAAATCCATTCAATGAAACGGCATCACAACGCAGCACGGGTGTCGCGACTTCTGCTGCCTCATCCTTGCTCAGCGCGCTGACCAAGTCTTCAATAAACCAAGCCGGAGTAAGGGGCGCATCACCCTGAAGGTTTACAACGATGTCAAACTCACCTCCCAGGGTCGTATAAGCTTCGGCGCAGCGTTCGGTTCCGTTTTGRCAATCAGAAGAGGTCATGACCACTTCCGCACCGAAACCTTCACATGCTTCACGAATACGATCATCATCCGTTGCCACAACTACCCGATCAACTCCATCGACAGCACGGGCCGCATCCCATGATCTTTGGATCAGACTCCGCGATTCGCCGGTTGCCCCAGTTAAAGAAACCAATGGCTTTCCCGGATACCTGGTTGAAGCATATCGGGCCGGAATAATGATTAACGATTTCATCAGGGATCCTTCAGATCAACACCAGGGGTCAGGGCAATGAAAAACGGGTTTTCATATCCCGGCTTGCCATAGCCCAGTGGACTATGGTCATCAAAGCGCACCACCTGCCCGCCCGCACCCGCCAACACAGCATGTCCGGCGGCGGTATCCCAYTCCATTGTGCGYCCAAGACGCGGGTAAAGATCGGCCTCACCCGTTGCCACGAGACAAAATTTCAAAGATGAACCGGCRCCTGTCATATCAGCCGTCGCATATTTAGATATGTAATCGTCTGTCGCCTGATCCCGGTGCGATTTCGATGCCACCACGATCAAAGCCTGATTGTCAGGGGTTGAGACATTCAATTGTTTCAATRCTCCGACTTTAATTTTATCGTGCTCGCCGGTTTCTTCCACCGACCGTCCTTCAVTGTCAGTATAAAATAGCCGCCCCTTAGCGGGCGCATAAACTACGCCGCGCACGGGTACGCCATTTTCCACATATGCAATATTAACGGTAAAATCACCGCGTCGCTTGATGAATTCTTTCGTACCGTCCAGTGGATCAACGATCAGAAAATCAGTGGCTGACTGCAAATGAGAATCTGATTGCTCTTCAGTCACCAGCGTTACATCCGGAAACGCAGCCCGTAATCCAGCTGAAATATGGGCATCCGCAGCTTCGTCAGCCTCGGTTACCGGACTAGCATCAGATTTCGTTCGCACTTCAAAATCGTCAGAATTGTAAATCTCCATTATTGTATCACCGGCTTCCAATGCCAGTCGGCGCATTACAATTGTTAGTCGTTCAAAATCCACTTTTAACCCCGCATAATTGTGTTTGCCCCGATGATTGAACAGGGGCAATTTTCTCTTTATGCTGCGCCGCTAAAAGAACAGCAAGATTTCCCTGTCACTATTTCAGGGAACAACCAAATTGGCAGAATCAGGCAATCAGATGTTTAAACCTCGGGTTAGCACCAGTAAAATCGGCTCAGCGGCAAATCTGGCCGAACTGATTTACCACGCAACAGTACGTCAGCTACGAAAARCTCATGGCAATGCTGTGATTGGATTGCTGATGAATATGTTGCAAGCGATGATTTTTGTCGCGGTATTTTACGTGATGTTTTCGATATTGGGCCTGCGCTCAAGCGCGGTGCGGGGTGATTTCCTGCTTTATATCATGTCGGGCGTATTCCTGTTCATGACTCATACAAAATCATTGTCAGCCATTGTTGGTGCGGAAGGTCCCACATCCCCTATGATGCAACACGCACCCATGAATACTGTGGTTGCTATTACATCCACTGCGCTSGCTTCACTGTATATCCAAATYCTGTCAATGTTTGTCATCCTGACRCTCTATTACACACTCGCAACACCCTTTGTAATTGCACAACCGGTCGGTGCGATGGCGATGCTATTGCTCGCATGGATTTCCGGTGTCGCCGTTGGCCTGGTTTTTCTGGCTCTCAAACCCTGGTTTCCCGGTTTTACTGGTGTTGCATCTACAATTTATATTCGGGCCAACATGGTTGCATCCGGTAAAATGGTGCTTGCAAATACGCTGCCTCCAAAATTGCTTGCAATGTTTTCGTGGAATCCGCTGTTTCACAGCATTGATCAGGCCCGGGGATACGTATTCATCAACTATAATCCGCACAATTCATCCCTCRAATACCCGATTTATCTTAGTCTGGCGTTGATTATGATTGGGTTGATGGGTGAGTTTTATACCCGRACTCACGCCTCCAGCAGYTGGAGCGCGGGCCRTTAGCGGTAAAAACCCGAAAAGACTCAAWWTTTTAGCTTTTCTGRYRCCTCRCACCGCTTGCAGGGCGGGKACCCCCTTACTATATACCCCGAGAAGCCGGATCGGGATATTTCCCGGTTCAGAATATGGGATCGGATACGGGTGCCTGATGGGGCCCGGCTCCARTAAATCGCCAAGAAGAGGATATGAGCATGGCCAAAGTTATTGGCATTGACCTTGGRACTACAAACTCCTGTGTTGCCATCATGGATGGATCACAGCCCCGAGTAATTGAAAACGCAGAAGGCGCACGGACAACACCGTCTGTTGTCGCCTTTACAGACAATGAACGTCTGGTCGGTCAACCGGCAAAACGTCAGGCTGTTACCAACCCAGAAAACACGATTTTTGCCGTAAAGCGTTTGATCGGTCGTCAGATTGGCAGCAAAGAAGTCAAAAAAGACCAAAAACTTGTTCCCTACAACATCGTTGATGGTGGCAATGGTGACGCATGGGTCGAAGCATCTGGTGAAAAGTATTCGCCCAGCCAAATTTCGGCCTTCATCCTGCAAAAGATGAAAGAAACYGCCGAAAGCTATCTTGGCGAAGATGTCACCCAAGCCGTAATCACAGTACCTGCCTATTTCAACGACGCTCAGCGTCAGGCTACCAAAGATGCCGGTAAAATTGCTGGCCTGGAGGTTCTGCGGATCATAAACGAACCAACAGCCGCTGCACTTGCCTATGGTCTGGACAAGAAAGAAACCCAAACCATTGCAGTATTTGACCTTGGCGGCGGTACATTCGACATCACAATCCTGGAAATTGATGACGGGTTATTCGAAGTTAAATCCACCAACGGGGATACATTCCTTGGCGGAGAAGACTTTGACATGCGCATCGTCAAGTATCTTGCTGACGAATTCAAAAAAGAAACCGGTGTCGATCTGACCAAAGACAAGATGGCCCTTCAGCGTCTCAAGGAAGCCGCTGAAAAAGCCAAGATCGAACTGTCTTCCAGCCAGCAAACTGAAATCAACCAGCCGTTCATCTCAATGGATCCAAACGGTGGCCAGCCACTGCACATGGTTCTGAAACTGACCCGCGCCAAGTTGGAAAGCCTGGTTGGCGATCTGATCAAAGCAACGATCAAACCCTGTCAGGCTGCGTTGAAAGACGCTGGTCTTTCCATAGGTGATATCGACGAAGTCGTGATGGTCGGTGGTATGACCCGGATGCCAAAGGTAACCGAGGAAGTCAGCAAGTTCTTCGGCAAGGAAGCCAACAAGGGTGTTAACCCTGATGAAGTTGTCGCCATGGGCGCGGCTATTCAGGCCGGTGTTCTGCAAGGCGACGTCAAAGACGTTGTCCTGCTCGATGTGACGCCWCTTTCGCTCGGCATCGAAACACTTGGTGGCGTGTTCACCCGGTTGATCGATCGCAACACAACGATCCCAACCAAAAAAAGCCAGATCTTTTCGACCGCCGAAGACAACCAGAACGCTGTAACCTTGCGGGTATTCCAGGGTGAACGCGAAATGGCCGCTGACAACAAGATGTTGGGCCAGTTCAATCTGGAAGACATCCCGCCAGCGCCACGCGGTYTRCCACAGATCGAAGTGACATTCGACATCGACGCCAACGGTATCGTGGAAGTCGGTGCCAAAGATAAAGGCACCGGTAAAGAGCAAAATATCACGATCCAGGCATCGGGTGGTCTTAATGACGACGAAATCGAAGCAATGGTCAAAGAAGCCGAAGAAAATGCCGAAGCCGACAAGGATCGCAAAGATCTGGTCGAAGCCCGGAACCAGGCTGAAAGCCTTATCCATTCCACTGAAAAATCGATGGAAGAGCACAAGGACAAGGTTGACCCGACTACTATCGAAGTCATCGAAATGGCACTTGCAAAYCTRACAGAGCAGTTGGAGACAGACGATACCGACAAGATCAAATCCGGCRTCCAGAATCTGACTGAATCTGCAATGAAGCTGGGTGAGGCTATCTACAAGTCGCAGCAGGAAACGGCTGGCGACGGYGAMATGGGYGGCGAAGAAGAACCCCGTGGCGTAGACGACGATATWGTAGATGCCGACTTTGAGGATCTGGACGAAAACAAGCGCGACTAATCCAGCGCATGGGAAATGATRGCCAGCCCTGGAATACCGGGGCTGGCTATCGCATTCCCGGAAGGATCGATTGAATGGCAAAGCGTGATTACTATGATGTCCTGGGTGCTGACAAAGGTGCTTCAGCCGACGAGCTGAAGAAAGCCTACCGCACGAAAGCCAAAGAGCTTCATCCGGACCGGAACTCTGATAACCCAAAAGCCGAAGACCAGTTCAAAGAAGTAAACGAAGCATACGAAGCACTGAAAGACCCCGACAAAAAGGCGGCCTATGACCGCTTTGGTCACGCAGCGTTTGAGGGCGGTATGGGCGGCCAACGTGGTGGCTTTGGCGGGCAGGGCGATTTTTCCAGCGCCTTTTCCGACGTGTTTGACGACCTGTTCGGTGATTTCATGGGTGGCGGGCAGCGTGGTGGCGGACGGCAACGTGCGTCCCGTGGATCAGACCTGCGCTATAACCTRCGCGTGTCCCTGGAAGAGGCCTATGCCGGCAGCCAGAAAACCATCAAAGTYCCAACCGCSATTGCCTGTGAAGAATGTAACGGCACCGGCGCCGAAAGCGGAGCCGAGCCGCAAACTTGCCCGACATGTTCAGGCATGGGGAAAGTTCGCGCGCAGCAAGGGTTCTTTACGGTTGAGCGCACATGTCCAACCTGTTCGGGCATGGGACAAATCATTAAAAACCCCTGCAAATCCTGCAACGGTGCCGGGCGCATCGAGAAAGACCGCTCCCTATCGGTTAATATCCCTCCGGGTGTTGAAACCGGTACCAAAATCCGGCTGGCGGGCGAAGGCGAAGCCGGGATGCGGGGCGGACCGACAGGGGATCTGTATATCTTTGTCGAGGTGCAGGAACACCCGCTGTTCCAACGCCAGGGTCCGCACCTTTATTGTCAGGTTCCGGTTAGCATGTCTTCAGCGGCCCTGGGTGGCGACATCGAAGTTCCAACGATTGATGGCGGCCGTAGCCGTGTGAAAATCCCGGCTGGCAGTCAGTCAGGCCGTCAGATGCGTCTGCGTTCAAAAGGCATGCCAGCGATTCGCGGCGGCGGTCAGGGGGACATGCTAATTGAACTGGCCGTCGAAACACCAGTCAATCTGACTTCTCAGCAAAAAGAACTGCTGCGCCAGTTTGAAAAGTTGAGCAAAGATAACAACCCTAAAAGCTCAACATTCTTTTCTGCGGTGAAAAGTTTTTGGGATGGKATGAAGGGCTAATTTTTACCCTRTAATTTTAATCAAATCTTTAGTGGTTTTCGGGAACATGGACATATGAGCCGTTCCCAACAAAACCAGTTTTCCGAATTCTCCCGATCATTGTTTAACGGGGAAGAAATCGTAACTTCAAACCCTGGAAAACAGCCGTCCTACATCCGCGATCATCGTAAACGGCTGCGCGAACGTTTCCTGCAAGGCGGCGCACAGGCGATGCCGGACTATGAACTTCTGGAACTGGTCCTGTTTCGCGCCATTCCTCGCCATGATGTAAAACCCCTTGCTCGTTTGCTGCTGGATACATTCGGTGATTTCAACCGCGTGCTTTCTGCTTCGAAAGAGCGACTGACSGCAGTGCGTGGCGTAGGCAGCGCAGTGGTTCAGGAACTTAAGATTGTCGAAGCCGCATCGCACCGGTTGGCGCGTGCACGGGTTATGCAGAAAAATGTGATTTCCAGCTGGGATGCAATTCTGGATTACTGTCACACCACCATGGCACACCGCGAAACCGAACAGTTTCGCATCCTGTTTCTCGATCGCAAAAACATTCTGATTGCYGAYGAAGAACAGGCGCGTGGCACTGTTGACCATGTCCCTGTTTATCCACGCGAGGTCGTAAAACGAGCATTGGAACTCAATGCTTCCGCGTTGATATTGGTTCACAATCACCCCTCAGGCGACCCAACCCCGTCTGATGCAGACATTACAATGACCGGTCAGATAAATGATGCCGCCAAGGCACTGGGATTGGTTCTGCACGACCACCTGATCATTGGAAAATCACAAGAACTCAGCTTTCGTGCGGCCGGGTATTTGTGACGGCTATCGCACCCAAACTTCTACACGCCGGTTAATTTGTCGACCCCAYTCTGTGTCGTCACAAGCCATYGGCATGGCTTCACCAAACCCTTCGACTCGCAGCGAAACTCTTTCATGATCAGCGGTCGCCGCTTCTTTCACAACGGCATCCCGAACAGATGCAGCTCGTTGACGGGATARTCGCCGGTTAGCGTCAGCGCCACCTTCACCATCGCTGAAACCAACAAATGTCAGCTCTCGTGTGCCAATCATTCCGGTTTCCAAAGCGCGCGCCAACAAGGCAATATTTGAACGCGACTGTGCATTCAATCTCGATGATCCACCATCAAACCTAAACGTAACCGACAGCCGCCGCGCACCATCCATCGCAGTTACCAGTCTCTGCAATTCATCTAGCAGAATTTCATCCCCAGCATTACGAATAGCGTTGGCCAACCGATCGCCCTGTCGGCTAATTGGCGTTCTGGAAATCCCCTGATCCACAAATCCAGCTCTCAAGATTGCAACCTGTGCTGCTGGCGACTGGCTGTATCGCATAAATTCTCGCCCTACCGCTGGCAACCGCCTAGCCTTAAGATACAAAAACATCGGCGCGGTAAGCGGATAGTCATCAGATTTTAAGGCCTCAGGAACGGCGCTCGCTCGAAAACCGCATCCGCCTGCCAAAACCAGGGGGCGGGTTCTGCCGGGTTCAGATAGTGTCGTAAGTCCAATTGCGAAAGGATCGGCAGCGACCGCGTCTACCAGATCACCATTTGTCGAATGGCGGACGATGTTACCCGAAAGTTCGCGGTTTGACGGGTACATTATCCGTTCAAGAAATACATGCAGTACACCCGAACCTTCATTCCGAAGATGGAGAATTATTGGGGCATCAACACCGCCGAATTCTTGCCAATTGACGATATCRCCCGAAAATACCCGTGCGAGGTCTTCGGGGGAAATTTGCTGAACAGGATTTCTTGGCGAAACCACCGGAACCAACGCATCAAGCGCAACTACCCGATTTTGACCGGGTGCAGATAAGCGTCCAAGCCCCGCCTCTACACCTAATTTCACTTCATCAGGCAACACTTCACGCAGGGACATCGCGATATCCGCTTCATCCGCCAGCAGATCGGCAAACCCTTCTTCGCTACTTGAATTCCGAACGACAAACTTTGCCGCTGTTCGGCCCGTGTCAGTCTCTAAAAGTGTGTAGATCACCCCTTCTTCAGACGGTGCAGACATCACAACTTCATAGTCCTGCTGAACCGCAAATGCCTGTATCAGCGCCGGCATCAGTGTGGTTCCAACTGATGTAGCACCAGAAATAGAAATTCTCGAGACGAACGATTCCAGGTCCGGGCAACCTGGTCCCGTGCATAACACACCGGAGCCATCCAGAGTTAGTTCGCCGTATATTGAATCAACACGGTAAAACTCTCCATCATAACCCAATAACGTCCCAACAATTTCGACCGACCCGTCACGAGAGGTCAGGGTGACATCCTGTGCAAAGGCAGAAATTGTAGAAAGTAAGTAAAAAAGGACGACCCCCAAAGCCATCCGCAGAAATACCATTTAGTCACCATGAAGCAGCGTTTAATTTTATACGATATTCAGGTCTATCAGCAGATCTTTCAACACTAGAAATCCATTTTCTCCGCCGCAACTCGGAATTTTGAGCGAAACGTCAGTTGAAGACATAATGCCCGCACCAGACAATTGCATAGATTTCGCGTAAATATCTATTCCACAAGATTGCCCGGTGACGGCAACTTCGACAATCAGTTTAACAACACCTTYGCCCTGCATACGRTCATATGGAAARGAATAAATTTCAGCGAGTCTTGGCTGAAATACATCTGGATTCCCAAGCTTGATCNAAAAACCCCCCCTCTGCCCTGACCCCATAACCTRGATCACGTGCGGCGTCTGCCCAGACATGGCCRGCTTCACCATATTCTGCGCCAAACTCCAGCGCATGGATCTGCAGGTTTGGYGCSCCGTTYCACATAACTACGGCTCGTTCRTATCCATCAAGGGTAAGTATCAAAGTACTGGCTTCAACACTTTGCCCATCCGAAAACACGACGGAAAAGGGTGCATCTTCGTCAAGAGCCGGGATTTCGACGCTGTAGGTACCATCAGCATTTGTAGCGTCCGCGAATTCCAGACCGCTATGGGCCACGGTAATTCTTTGGTTTTGATAACACGGCGCATCCAGTGTCAGTCGGACCATCGCACCGGGGGCCGGAGCGACTGAAAGTTCTGGATCACAAGATGTGCGAAAAAACAAAGGCGTCGGCAGGTCGTTTTGCAAATTTGCATCAATTGCCGAAGTATTGGCGGCCACCCTTTTGGAATTTCCATATATTTCACGGCTCATTTCGATCGGTAAAATTGCTTCCATCGGCGGCCTTGGCAGCGACGCAGCCAATTCAGGCTCTCCAACTTTGCCCCCWGTGTCTTTTGATGGGTTTYGAATTGATGAAAGCCGCGCAGCTATTGCGTCGCCRTTTTGCGTGACATGTCCAATTCCAAATGCAAATAAAAGTGTCGCAACTATGGTAGCTAACTTACGTTTATCCAACATGTTCTTCTCCGCTACGCCAACAGGGTTATATTATTGTGTCGGAGAAATTAGCTTATCCTATGACCGAATTGCTAAAATCGCGGAGTACGATACTGGCCTTTATTTCACAGCATATAGTAGGGTCACCAATTTCSGCCACTAGATACGTTGACGTTACCCGCACGACCGAACCAACAGTCTAAAACACGCCGCAAATTTGCCGCTGAATCTATTTTCACAAATTGTGGAATCGAAAYGCTARGTTAGGCGCCCATGGCAATGCTTAAACTTTTTACCGGACCCACATGGGCAGGTCTCATTTCGCCCGGGGTTTCCCCAGGTTGACTGATCATTTTCAACAAACCCTTCAGCTGCCTGTGACGGKTCACCTGAAGGCGCAGGTTGGCCGGATGCCAACAGGCGCGCTGCYTCYTGTTGTGCAAGAACCTGCTTCATCATCRCTTCCTGTTCTTCCTTGGTCATTGGACGAACCTGAGCAAGTTTCTGCGTAACATCCTCTCGCAGAGAATCTAACAGGCTTCCAAACAGCTGGAAGGATTCGGTTTTGTATTCATTTAGCGGGTCACGCTGTGCATAACCGCGAAATCCAACTACTGAGCGCAAATGTTCTAGTGTCAGCAAATGCTCTCGCCACTTGCCGTCTATTGTTTGCAGTAAAAACTGTTTTTCAATATTGCGCATTGTTTCCGCGCCAAAGGATTCAGCCTTTTCAGCCATCATACTGTCTGAAGCCGCATAAAGTTTTTCGCGAATTTCAGCGTCATCCACGCCTTCCTCATCCGCCCATTCTACCACCGGAACATCGATTCCGACTTTTTCCAGAATTTCAGCATACAACCCTTCGGTATTCCACTGGTCAGCGTAAGACTTGGCTGGAATGTAAATATCAACCAGATCATCAATCACCTGATGGCGCATGTCTTCTACAATTTCCGAAAGATCTGCTGCTTCCATGATTTCACGGCGCTGGCCAAAGATGACTTTCCGCTGATCGTTCATCACATCATCGAACTTCAGCAATTGTTTGCGAATGTCAAAGTTGCGACCTTCAACTTTGGCTTGCGCTTTTTCCAGCGATTTATTCACCCAAGGATGCACAATCGCCTCACCCTCTTTCATACCAAGCGACGACAATACCTTGTCCAGTCGTTCTGACCCGAAAATCCGCATCAGGTCGTCTTCCAGCGACAGRAAAAACACCGACCGACCCGGGTCGCCCTGACGGCCAGACCGTCCGCGTAGCTGGTTATCAATACGTCGGCTTTCGTGGCGTTCRGTTCCCAAAACGAACAGCCCACCCGCTGCAATCACCTTGGCCTTATCAGCTGCATGTTCAGCTTCAATCTTAGAYCTAAYYGCTTCAGGGTCAGCTTYKGGGTCAGCCGCCAGCGCCTCCAGTACCGACATTTCCACGTTACCGCCCAGTTGTATATCAGTTCCGCGCCCGGCCATATTTGTGGCTATCGTCACCGCAGAAAATTTACCCGCCTCGGCAATAATCTGTGCTTCTTTTTCATGCTGACGCGCGTTCAAAACATTGTGCGTTACGCCGGCCTCTTTCAGCATATCCGACAGAGATTCTGATTTTTCGATTGACGTTGTTCCCACCAAAATTGGCTGGCCCTTGTCGTTGGCTTTCTTGATTTCTTCTGCAACGGCTGCGAATTTTTCTAACGTAGTGCGGTAAACATGATCATCCTGATCATCACGTATAATTTTGCGGTTGGTCGGCACCTCGACCACACCCAAACCATAAATTTCTGCGAATTCTTCGGCTTCGGTTGCTGCAGTACCTGTCATCCCTGCAAGGTTATCGTATAATCGGAAATAGTTTTGAAACGTAACTGATGCMAGCGTCACGTTTTCYGGCTGTATATCAACCTCTTCCTTGGCCTCAATCGCCTGGTGCAGCCCATCAGACAAGCGCCGCCCGGCCATCATCCGGCCGGTGAATTCGTCAATCAGAACGACCTCGTTATCACGAACGATATAATCCTTGTCGCGGCTGAACAGCTTATGCGCCCGCAGCCCTTGATTTACGTGGTGAACGATGGTGGTGGATTCCGGATCATACAGGGATTGGCCCTCGGGCAGGATGCCTTCGCTAAGCAATATCTCTTCCAGAAAATCGTTACCCTCTTCGGTGTAAGTCACGTTTCGGGTTTTTTCGTCCAGGGTGAAATGTTCGTCTGTCAGACTTGGGATTAGTTTGTCGATGGTAATGTACAGCTCTGAACGGTCTTCCGCAGGGCCGGAAATAATCAATGGCGTCCGCGCTTCATCAATCAGAATACTGTCTACTTCGTCCACAACTGCGAAATTGTGGAACCGTTGATTGATGTCTTTCAGTTCTGATTTCATGTTATCGCGCAGATAGTCAAAACCAAGCTCATTGTTAGTCGCATAGGTTACATCAGCCGCATAGGCTGCATGTTTTTCCCCGTCCGGTTGCTGAGGATATATCACGCCACATTTCAACCCAAGCGCCTCATAGACTTTGCCCATCCATTCRGAATCTCGCCGCGCCAAATAGTCGTTCACTGTCACGATATGCACGCCCTTGCCGGTCAACGCATGCAAATACGCCGGGAAGGTCGCTACCAGCGTCTTGCCTTCACCGGTTTTCATTTCGGCGATATTTCCCTGGTGCAGGAAAATCCCTCCCATCAACTGAACATCAAACGCCCGTAGCCCTAACGCTCGCCGGGCCGCTTCACGACAATTTGCAAATGCCTCAGGCAGCAAGTCATCTAACGCTTCGCCACCCTTGGCGCGCTTTGYAAGTTCTTCGGTTTTATTTTTGATTCCCTCGTCGCTYAGCGCCTCGTATTCGGGCTCCAGCGCATTGATTTGCTCGACCAGTGGTCCGGTTGTCTTGATCAACCGATCATTTGGCGTTCCAAAGACTTTTTTGGCGAGTGTTCCAAAACCCAGCATAGTTACTCCGTGTGACAAGTTTTTACTGCATCTGCCAAGGGGAACGCTTGTTCGTCAGTTACTTGCGCAATAGAACAACAGRCAACGGCCCCTTAAGCGACCTCTTGGCGATGTAAGGGTCCAAATGTGTAGTGTCAACGCCGAGCACCGGTGAAGACCAATCAGAGGAACAAACGATGTTTAAACGTACCAATTTTTTGGCTGCATTGGCGGTATCCTGCGTCGCTACTCTTCCCGCCTTCGCACAGGATGTGACGGCAGACACCGTTCTGGCCACGGTAAACGGAACCGATATTACCGTGGGCCACATGATTGTCATGMGAGATGCCCTGCCAGACCAGTATGATAATCTGGAAGATRGTGTTCTTTTCAATGCCCTCCTTGATCAAGCCGTTCAACAACTGGTCCTGGCTCAAACCATTGAAACCCCGTCTCGCGCCGTTCAGCTACGGTTGGAGAACGAACGCTGGACACTTCTGGCCGGTGCAGCAATGACTCTGGAAATTAATAAATCTGTCACCGAMGAGGCCCTTCAGGCCGCATATGACGARCAGTTCGCCAGTGTGGAACCTGCGCGAGAGTACAATGCTTCGCACATCCTCGTTGAAACGGAAGAAGAAGCAGCGGCACTGGTCGTCGAATTGCAGGAAGGCGCGGACTTCGCAGAGCTTGCAAAGGAGAACTCTACCGGCCCTTCCGGTCCAAACGGTGGTGAGCTAGGCTGGTTCGGTGCTGGTATGATGGTTGCCCCCTTTGAAGAAGCTGTCGTGGGGATGGAAGTTGGTCAGGTCTCTGCTCCGGTCCAGACGCAGTTCGGCTGGCACGTAATAATCCTGAACGAATCTCGCTTACTCGACGCCCCAACACTAGAAGAAGTGCGCGCAGAATTGTCCGGCGAGTTAGAGCAAAAAGCCATCGAAAGCGTTATTGCAAGTCTGACCGACTCGGCGGATGTTTCCCGCCCGGACACTTCAGATATTGATCCAGCAATACTTCGTGATACCAGTTTGGTTCAAAACTAACTGTCTAATTGGGGCTAAAGCGATGGCAGMYATKAAAATTTCACCTTTGGCCCCCGCCAAGGGATTTCCCGATCTTGTGCCMATCAAAGGTGTACGCTTCGCAGCAGCCGCAGCAGGTGTAAARTATTCTGACCGCCCTGATGTGATGCTTGTTGAATTGGCGCCCGGCACGGTTATTGCGGGTGTGTTCACCAAATCCTCAACCCGTTCCGCTGCCGTGCTCGATTGCCAGGCAAAAATCAACGGCCCACAGATTGGTGGCGCCGCAATATTGGTTAATTCAGGGAACGCCAATGCGTTTACCGGCTCTTATGGACAAGCGTCTGTTGAAGCGCTTACCAAAGATGTCGCGAAATCACTTGGGATAGACACTAAACGAGTATTCACAGCATCTACTGGTGTAATTGGCGAAACCTTAGCCCACGAAAAAATTGTCGCGAAATTACTGGACTTGAAAGCAGACCTGTCAGAGTCCGCTGTCAAAAACGCCGCCAACGCTATTATGACCACCGACACATTCCCAAAAGGAAGCGGTACACAGGTTGAAATCGACGGCAGCATAGTAAAAATTGTAGGCTTTGCGAAAGGTTCAGGCATGATCGCGCCCGACATGGCGACAATGCTGGTCTATATATTTACCGACGCCAAAGTTTCGCAATCTGYCCTGCAAACGATGGTTGCCAAGGCGTCTGACGTTACCTTTAATTGCATAACCGTCGACACCGACACTTCAACATCTGACACACTGTTGGTTGCTGCAACTGGTCAATGCGACGGGCCGACAATTACCGACCCAGACGCGAATAACGGCCAGATATTCTATACGGCACTTCACAGCGTCATGTTGGACCTGGCCCATCTGGTTGTGCGTGACGGCGAAGGTGCAACCAAATTCGTTGAGGTTCGGGTAACCAGTGCTGAATCAGTGTCTGATGCACGCAAGGTTGCCAAATCTATCGCTGATTCACCGCTGGTAAAGACCGCTATTGCGGGTGAGGATCCTAACTGGGGCCGCGTGGTGATGGCGGTCGGAAAATCAGGCGCAGTTGCCAACCGTGACACACTTTCAATTCGTTTTGGCGATATTTTGGTGGCTGAAAACGGCTGGGTATCGCCGGATTACACCGAAGATGACGGGGCCGCCTATATGAAAAATCCCGAACTGGTGATTGCGGTAGATTTGGGCGTTGGCCAATCCGAAGCCGTGGTTTGGACTTGCGATCTGACACACGGCTATATCGAAATTAACGCTGACTATCGTTCATGAAAATTGTGTTGGTTTCCGCGGTAGCCCTGATCGACAGAGATGGTCGAATTCTGCTTGCCCAGCGACCCGTTGGTAAATCTATGGCTGGTCTGTGGGAATTCCCGGGTGGCAAAGTAGAATCGGGCGAAACACCGGAAGCCGCTCTGATCCGGGAACTACACGAAGAACTGGGCATCAATACCTGGTCAAGTTGCCTTGCTCCCCTGACCTTCGCCAGTCACGCATATGAAGACTTCCATCTGCTGATGCCACTATTCGCCTGTCGAAAATGGGAAGGAATCGCAAAAGGTCAAGAAGACCAGTCGCTGGCATGGGTCCCCGTTAACAAATTGCGGGAATATCCTATGCCACCTGCTGATGTCCCACTTATCCCCATCCTTCGCGATTGGCTCTAACATGCTAACACACGGGAAAAGCACGTTTTTATTCTACCTATAGGCGAAAGTGTGCTTAGTTCTGGAACAATCGATAAAATAGTTAGTGATTATTTCCAATTTTGCACTAATTTGTCCTTTAAGAAACTTCAGTGGGGATTAGGTTTCAATGCTTAGAACAATTCTAATGGGTAGTTGCGTCTACGTGCAGGGTACGTTTGTTCGCAATCTTGCTGACGGAAAAATTGTGGTCCGAGTAGGCAATCGTTTGTACCAAGGGCTACCTGTGTTGGCAAAAGTTGCCGCTTAAGTAATTAGATACAAATAAAAAGGGCGAGTGTATTTCACTCGCCCTTTTTATTGCTGTATTGAACAGGCAGATTTAGTCCAACTTACGCTCAAACTCTTCRCGTTCAAATATCTCGATCACGTCRCCCTCWCGGATGTCTTCGTAGGCCTCAAACGCCATCCCACATTCCTGACCGGACTGTACCTCGGGCACTTCATCCTTAAACCGCTTCAAAGTCTTCAATGTGCCTTCGTGGATCACGATATTATCGCGCAACAAACGAACCCCGGCRGAGCGGCGTGCAACACCTTCTGTCACCAGACAACCGGCAATTCTACCAACATGAGAGACCTTAAACACCTCTTTGATCGTCGCATAACCGATGAACTTTTCGCGGATTTCGGCAGATAGCAGACCAGAAGCCGCAGCTTTAACATCGTCTACCAAATCGTAGATCACCGAATAATACCGGATTTCCACACCCTTTTGGTTAGCAACTTTCCGGGCTGTTGCGTTGGCACGAACATTAAAGCCCATGACCGGCGCGCCAGATGCKTCGGCCAGGCTGATATCGGATTCGGTAATCGCACCAACACCGGCGTGAAGCACACGAACACGGACATCGTCGTTGCCGATCTTTTCCATTGCCTGCACGATGGCCTCGGCTGACCCCTGAACATCTGTTTTCACCAGAACCGGCAATTCAGCGACATCTTCGTCAGCCTTGGCCTTTTCCATCAACTGTTCAAGCGTAGTCGCTGCACCAACAGCGGCACGGTTTTCCTTGGCTGCATGGGCGCGGTAATCTGCAATCTCACGCGCTTGCGCCTCGGTATCAACCACGTTCAGAACATCGCCAGCTTCCGGCGTGCCATTCAGGCCCAATACTTCAACCGGAACAGACGGCCCGGCCTCTTTCACGCGGTCGCCTTTGTCATTGATCAAGGCGCGGACTTTACCCCACTGTTCACCCACAACGAAAATATCACCCTGACGCAATGTTCCGTTTTGAACCAGCACGGTTGCAACTGGTCCGCGACCAACATCAAGCTGCGCTTCAATCACAGCCCCGGATGCGGCGCGTTTTGGGTTCGCCTTCAGGTCCAGCAATTCGGCCTGTAGCGCAATATTTTCCAGCAGAGTATCCAGCCCGGTGCCGTTGATCGCTGAAACTTCGACRTCCARAACATCACCGGACATCTTTTCAACGATWACTTCGTGYTGCAACAGATCGGTGCGTACTTTGTCCGGATTTGCCGCCTCGCGGTCAATTTTGTTGATCGCTACAATCATCGGTACACCCGCCGCTTTGGCGTGGTGAATAGCTTCAACTGTCTGCGGCATTACCGCATCATCGGCAGCAACAACCAAAATAACAATATCCGTTACCTGTGCACCACGGGCCCGCATTGACGTAAATGCCGCGTGGCCGGGTGTGTCCAGAAAGCTAAGGACGGCACCGTCATCCATCGTCACCTGATAGGCGCCAATATGTTGGGTGATCCCACCCGCTTCACCTGCAACAACCTTGGTCTTGCGGATCGCATCCAACAACGAAGTCTTACCGTGGTCCACATGGCCCATAACCGTAATCACCGGCGGGCGTGGTACCAGATCTTCGTCGTTATCAACTATAGAATCGATCACGTCTTCGACATCGGAATCAGACACGCGAACTATTTTGTGGCCGAACTCTTCTACAATCAGTTCCGCAGTATCCGCATCAATCGCCTGGTTTTGCGTAACCATCATGCCGTTTTGCATCAGCGCTTTGATTACATCAACCACGCGTTCCGCCATTCGGTTGGCCAGTTCCTGCACCTGAATGCTTTCAGGCACCTGAACGTCACGAACAACCTTTTCATGAACTTCAACTCCGCCAAGCGCCTTCAGACGCGCGCGCTCTTGCTTTCGCTTCATCGCGGCCATTGAACGCTGACGCCCACCTTCGCCACCACTTAAAGCCTGGTTCAGTGTCAATTTCCCAGAACGCCGACCATCATTGCGGGAAGGTTTGGCCTTATTTTCCCGACGTGGCTCGCGCTCAGTTTTCCTTGGCGAAGTAAATGTTTTCGGCGCGCTACGGGGTGCGGCAACAGGCGTACCCTCGGCGTCAACAGCCGGAGCTGCTGGTGCAGCCGCTACTGCGGCCTCACGTGCTTTACTTTCTTCTTCTTGCTTTTTCGCTTCGGCTTCTTCGGCCTTCAGACGCGTGCGCTCAGCGCGATCACGTTCGTCCTGTTCCTTCGCTTCTATTTCTTCACGGCGACGCGCACGGTCTTTCTCGCGCTTTTCGTCGTCGGCCTGACGCTTTTTTGCGTCTTCGACTTCTTGCGCTTTCGCCAGTTTCAAGGCCTTTAAACGGCGTTCAAGTACCGCGTCCGAAATACCAGCCGGGCGTTTGGAGGGCGTTCCAGCCGGTGCCTTCTTAGCGCCAGGGCTAGTCGTGGGTGCAGCAGCTGGCGTCCCTGTACTGGGTACAACAACACGCTTGCGTTTGGTCTCAACAACAACGCTTTTGGTCCGGCCATGGCTAAAGCTCTGCTTCACCTGACCAGATCGAGGTCCGCCGCGCAGACCTAATGTTTTTTTGCCGTCACTATCGCTCATTTAGTCGTCTTACCTTTCCGATGGCCCTTGCCACCGTCGATCTCTCGAAAGCCCGCGAGCCGCGTAGCTTCCTCTACAATACGTTTAGTGAGTCCACCAGCCGCAAGCGCGCCATGTATCACACTTTCCCGCCCGAATGCCAAACCCAATTCCGAAGCACTCAGAACACCAAAAAATCGCCCGCCTTCCGGTGTCCAAAGTTTACCCTTGCCACGCTCTGAGCCATCAGACGCCTGCAACAGAACTTTTGCTCTTCCATCCGCCAGCCAACCTTTGACTTTTTCAAAGCCAGCAACCGCTGATCCCGATTTTCGTGACAGTGACACCAGATCAACCAAYCGTCGTGCTATTTGGCTCTCAACTTCGTTTACCAAACCGTCCGGAACTGTCACCGATGTCTTTGCGCCCCGCGAAAACAAGCCCTTCTTAATGGCCTTTTCCAACACTTCGCGTTCAGAGCTGATCCAAATACCGCGACCCGGTAGTTTTTCCAGAATGTCCGGCACGATCAAGCCATCCGGGCTTGCAACAAACCTGATCATCCCGCGCTTGGGCTGGGTCTCGCCGGTGACAATGCACCGACGCTCGGGTTCATCCCGATCTTTTTTTCGGCCGCCGCGTGACACGCTAACCCCGAGGCCCGAATTAGGCCTCGGCTCCGATCGTCACTTCGCCGTCTTCAGCAGGTTCTTCACTCTCTTCTACATCGGGTTCCAGATCAGCAGGATCAACCCAACCCAGTTGAATACGTGCGGTCATCACAAGGTTCTGGGCCTCTTCCAGACTCATATCGAATTTTTCCAACAATCCGTCATCTTTGACCCGCTCGCCATCAACTGTTGTCCAGCCACCGGCCAGCTCCCAGTCGGCACATGTCGCGAAATCCTCCAGCGTTTTGATGCCGTCTTCGGCCAATGCTTCGATCATCTGCGGAGTCAGGCCCTCATAGGTAACCAGACTGTCTTCCACACCTAGTTCGCGGGCATGATCAAGGGCTTTTTTGTTCAGCCCTTCAATGTAGTCGCGTGCTCGCGCCTGAAGCTCTCCTGCTGTATCTTCGTCTATCCCATCGATGACGATCAGCTCATTTGATTCGACAAAGGCGACCTCTTCCAGTGACGAAAATCCTTCGGCGACCAGAAGCTGGGCAAAGAACTCATCAAGGTCCAGCGCTTCCATGAACAGACCGGTACGTTCTTCGAATTCAGCCTGACGACGCGAGGATTCTTCGGCCTCTGTCAAAATATCAATGTCCAGACCCGTCAACTGGCTGGCCAAACGGACATTCTGACCGCGACGGCCAATCGCCAGTGATAACTGCTCATCCGGCACTACAACTTCAATGCGCTCGGCCTCTTCATCCAGCACCACCTTGCTGACTTCAGCAGGTTGCAGTGCGTTCACCAAAAACGTCGGTGCGTCATCATTCCATGGAATKATATCAATCTTCTCGCCYTGCAACTCGTTTACCACYGCCTGCACACGRCTACCGCGCATACCAACGCARGCACCAACCGGATCGATTGAGTTGTCGTACGAAATCACTGCAATCTTGGCGCGGCTACCCGGATCACGGGCGACGGCTTTGATCTCAATGATATTGTCGTAAATTTCCGGCACTTCCATTTTGAACAGCTCGGCCATGAACTCTGGTGCTGTACGTGACAGGAAAATCTGCGGCCCACGAACTTCCCGGCGCACCTCTTTGATGTAGCAGCGGATACGATCGTTGGGGCGATAGCTTTCGCGGCCAATCTTTTCATTGCGCCGCAGGATGGCTTCACCGGTGCCAACGTCAACAATAACGTTGCCATACTCTTCGCGCTTGACCAGACCGTTGATGATTGTCCCGGCGCGATCCTGAAATTCTTCGAACTGACGATCCCGCTCAGCTTCGCGAATCTTCTGCAATATCACYTGCTTRGCRGCCTGCGCAGCAATMCGRCCCATTTCAACAGGTGGRACTTCTTCRCTGAAAACATCGCCGATACTTGGATCGTCCAAATATTCCTTGGCYTGYTCAACGGTRAAYTCAGCCTGATARTTTTCCAGYTCATCATCAGCTACAACGGTRCGATTRCGGGTAAAMGTRGCGCGACCGGTCTTGCGATCAATCACCACCTGAATATCCATTTCAGAGCCGTAACGGCTCTTGGCGGCGCGCGCCAGACTCTCTTCCATTGCTTCAATAACCAAACCCGGTTCGATCATTTTCTCACGCGCAACTGCTTCCGCCGTTTGCAAAAGTTCCAGCTGGTTTGCTGACGTAATCGCCATATCTCAGTCCTCCTCAGAACCGTTATCGGTTTCTATCTCATCAAATTTATCTTCGTCTACAATGCCCGCTGCCTTGCGTTGGCGCAGCATTTCACGGATCAGCCCATCGCTTAACACCAGCTTTGCATCGGATAGCCATTCAAACTTCAGCCCAACCGTGCCCTGCTCAATGTTAACCAAAACCTCAGAACCCTCGACACCAGCCAGTTCACCCTTGAACCGGCGCTGTCCATCGATCAGCTCAGTTGTTTCTATCTTCGCCTCATAACCYTCCCAGGTCGCAAAATCCTTCAACCGGGTCAGYGGGCGRTCAATTCCGGGGCTGGAAACCTCCAGCGTATATTCTTCCTCAATCGGGTCTTCTACATCCAGTGTCGCGCCAAGAGCCGTCGAAATCTGCGCGCACTCATCAACCTCGATCCCRCCCTCGGGACGCTCAGCCATGACTTGCAACGTGCTATACTTACTGCCCATCAACCGCACGCGCACCAGCTCAAACCCCATACCCTCAATCACGGGCTGGATGATTTCGGCCAGGCGACGGTCAATCGCGGTTTTGGCAATCAGGTCGTTCATTTCTGTTCCTTACGATCCGGGTGACCGCRTTCTTACGTTTCGTACGYATCCGGGTGACCGTGKTTGTACATTTAGTAAGCACAAAAAAACGGGCGCGCGGCCCGTTGTGAATTCCGGTGGAGCCTTGGGGGTGGAAGCCARCGCGCCGCTATTAAGGGGGATATAGAATGGATAGGCCGAGTCTGCAAGGGGGATCAGCGTTAGTATTTAACCAAACGATCCGTCGCCCGCACCAGCTGTTCACTGATCCCAGGTTCGGACAACGCATGCCCGGCCATGCCAACCATCCGCAATTCCGATTTCGCCCAGGCATCATGCAATTTCTGCGCCGATATTGGCGGGCAAATCATGTCAAACCGTCCCTGTACAATCGTCCCCGGAATATGCGCAATTTTGCCAATATCGCGCAATATCTGCCCATCTACCTCCAAAAACCCTGCATTGGAAAAATAGTGATTCTCCAATCGCGCAAAGGCACGGGCATATTCGGATGGCCCACCCCCGCCCTGACCATCACTGCTGATCGACGCCAGYGCATTTTCCCAGGCCGCCCAGGCCCGGGCAWAGCGGGTTTCAACCATCGYCTCACCGGAAAACAGACGCTTATGATATGCTGCTATCAGATCATTCTGTTCATTTTCCGGCACCAGATCAACGAACCGTGCCCAAAGATCCGGCCAGAACTGACCCGCACCGCCACCGTAAAACCACTTCAGCTCAGCCTGCGTCATCAGGAATACGCCGCGCAGTATWATGTGTCGCACATGATCCGGATGGGCCTGCGAATAGAGCAGTGAAAGMGTCGCCCCCCAGCTGCCACCAAACACCACCCAAGTGTCTATTCCAAGGGTTTTGCGGATCAATTCGATATCMGCCACCAGATGCCAGGTGGTATTGTCTTCAGTACTGGCATGGGGTTTTGAACGCCCACAGCCCCGCTGGTCAAATAAAACTATCCGGTATTTCCTGGGGTCAAAATACCGGCGCATCGACGGGTTGCATCCGCCCCCCGGCCCACCATGCAGCACCACCACCGGCAGGCCATCCGGGTTGCCACATTGCTCTACATAAATCTGGTGTCCATCACCCACATCCAGCATCCGGGCATCAAACGGCTCAATCGCCGGATACAAATACTGCGTTGCGCTTTTATGACCTGCTGTTCTATCCATCGCGTACTATATAGACAGCATTATCCGCCCCCGCCACGGGAACTGTGATGAATTCCAGCCAAGAGGCCAAAAATGCAAGCCGCCAACACAGTTGACCTCGCCGAAGTCGCCAAGTTTGAAGCTATGGCCGCGGAATGGTGGGATCCAAACGGTAAATTTAAACCGCTACACATGCTCAACCCCTGTCGGCTGGACTATATTACAGCGCAAATTGCYGCCCTATATGGTCGGGATCTGAYCCGGAACAAACCGTTCAAAGACCTGCGCATTCTGGRYWYCKRSWGKRRYGKYRGGMKRMKRYSCRMKSMWRWKRMRSSSCTTGGCGCAGAAGTGATCGGTGCAGAYGCAGCAGCWGGGAACATCCCGGTCGCGCAGGTTCACGCCAGGCAATCAAATCTGGAAATTGATTACCGCCACACCACCGCCGAAAGCCTTGCCGACGCGGGCGAACAGTTTGACGTGGTCCTGAACATGGAAGTTGTTGAACAYGTCGCCGATCCTCTGGCATATCTGCAGGCCTGCCAGACATTACTAAAACCCGGTGGAGCGATGCTTTGCTCAACCATCAATCGCAATCCAAAAAGCTATATGATGACCATAATCGGCGCYGAATATGTAATGCGCTGGTTGCCCATTGGCACCCATGACTGGAACAAATTCATCACCCCGGATGAGCTGGAAGACCTGATCATCAATGCAGGCCTTACCCCGACAGACCGAAAAGGCTTTGTCTTTAACCCACTAAACTGGAACTGGTCACTTTCAGAACGCGACCTGTCGGTAAACTACGTAACCACCAGCCAAAAACCCGCCTGATTTCATAGCTTCTTCTGTTCATAAATACTCCCGCCGGAGGCAAATCGCCCGAAGGGCTAATATAATACGCCGTCAGGCGTTCAATTTGTCTTAACTATCACTCGCCAGCCGCAACCTCAGCTCTCGCAGAACCGGCAATGCGGCGCGCGCCTTATCTATTCCAATCGCGTCAACTACCTCTCCGATTACCGGGGTAATTGCCGCCAAAGCAATATCGCGCGCACTGCGCCCYGCSGGGCTGATACAAACAAATTTCCGCCGCGCGTCATCCCAATCCGGACGAATATGCACATGACCTGCATTTTCCAGCTTATGCAGCGTATTGGTCATCGCGCCACGGGTCACACTAAACGTCTGCGCCAACTGCGCCGGACTACGCTCGGCCTGTATGTGGGACAGATGGTTCAGCACCGAAAAATGGCTGATCTCCATCCCTTTTGGCAGGGCTTTGGTCAGCCGTGCGCGGGCTAGCTGATCAACCATAAAAATCTCACTAAACAGCGACACGGCAAGGGGTTCATTTTGATCACTCATACCGGGCCTGCAAATTCACGATCATGGTCTAACGACGGCAGCCTTGCGCGAGTCGCGTTTACTTCGGCCAAGTCGATATCAACCAAWGTKACRCCCGGYTCGGTTCCRCCATCAGCCAGCACTTCGCCCCAGGGTGAAACAACAAGCGAATGCCCCCAGGTCTGACGCGGCTTACCAACACTGATCGGATGATCACCGGTTTGCGCCGGGGCCAGTACAAAACACCCGGTTTCGATGGCGCGCGCGCGCAACAGCGTTTCCCAATGGGCAACACCTGTGACCGGYGAAAAYGCYGCCGGRACWGTCAATATTTGCGCCCCAGCTTTTGCCAATGCCCGGTACAGATGCGGGAACCGCATGTCATAACAAATGCTCATRCCWACTTTGCCAAAATCTGTTTGCGCCAGAACAGCGTGCTCACCCGGCCGATAGCCAGCAGATTCGCGAAATGTTTCGGTTTCCGACACCTGCACATCAAACATGTGCAGCTTATCATAGCGCGCAACCACTTCCCCGGYCGGGGAAATCATGAATGAGCGATTGGCAAATCGCCCGTCCGGATCGCTGGTTTGCAATCCCAAAGACCCGATCAGTATCCAGATACCAAGGGCATTCGCCTCWGCACGAAGCGCCACCAGCGTTATATCATCCGCCTCAGATTGCAGCACACCCGCCTGATGTTCCCGGCTTTGCGAAACGCAATTCGTTACTTCCGGCGTCAGAACAAACTGCGCCCCGGCCTTAGCCGCCTCACGCACATACGCACGCGTCACAGRCAGATTTGCCACCGGATCGTCCGAAGCATTCAACTGTATCAGGGCGGWGCGCAGCATTCAGGCGGCCAGCAATGCGTCTAACTTGCCCGTGTGTTCCATAGCTGCAAGGTCATCATACCCGCCGACATGTGTTTCACCGACAAATATTTGYGGAACCGTGTGGCGTCCGTTGGCGCGTGACAGCATTTCCTGGCGTTTGCCCGGGTTGATAGCAACGTTTATTTCGGTGAACTGTACGTTCTTTTGTTTCAAAAGACGTTTGGCTGCGTGGCAAAAGCCACAAAGCGGTGATGTGTAGATTTCGACAGATTTCATAATCCAATTCCCTAGTTTGCGCGAACTATAGGGATTTAGGTATCCTTCGCAACGCGTGCCAGTGCTGAAACACAAACCCGCGATGCGCCAGCGGCATGACACGCCTCGGTCGCTGCGGCCAGAGTGGCACCGGATGTCATCACATCGTCCACCAATAGTACTGCCCGGCCATCTAGTAGCGCGCCCCTTTTTGGGTGAGGAGCAATAGCACCAGACATATTTCTAAAACGCGCATCGCGCCCCATGCCGTCCTGCACAATCGTCGGCCTAAGGCGCACAAGCGCGTCGGGAACCGTCGTTAATTCCGCAATTTTTGCCATTTCATTCGCTATCAGTGCTGCCTGATTGTAGCGCCGGCTAAATAACCGCGTTCTGTGGGCCGGGACCGGGACCAAGACCATATCCGGGCGAAGTATTGGGCGTACGGCGCTGACCAACCATAGCGCCATTGGTTTGGCCAGATATAACCGATCACCATGTTTCAGGGCCAGAACAAGTCGGCGCGCATTGCCTTTGTATAGTACCGCCGCTCGCCCCTTATCCCAGGGTCGCGCGATAGTCATACAATCATCGCAAAGCGCTTCAACCGTGTCTTCTTCACCGGGTAAGGGCGTGCCACAGGCATCGCAAACCAACCCGGTGATAAACGGTGTTTCCCGCCAACAATTCCCGCAAAGGGCATGTTCTTCGCCCATCAGCGCATCACAACTGATACATTGCGGAGGGTAAATAATCTGCCATGCCCTTTGCATTTTTATCAATCACTCCTAAATTGCCGCGCCGGAACCAAGGACGCCCAATGCAAAACCCACCACAGCTTACCGACCGTGACGCCCTGTTGCGCCACCGCGCCCGCGCAATGGCGATGATTAAACCTGCAATGTTCTTGCAAAATGAAACCGTCGTAGAAGTTCAGGAAAGACTGTCTTTGGTTAACAGAACCTTTACATCACCGGCGATTGTGACCGGTTTTCCAAACATTTGGGAAAATGTGCTGCAGGGGGCAAAGATTATCCCTGATACTGACACGTTGCCCCTAACCGAAGCGTCCCATGATTTAGTAATCCATGCCATGGCGCTGCACTGGAGCAATGACCCGGTAGGTCAGCTGGTACAGGCACGCCGTGCGTTAAAACCTGACGGTTTATTTTTRGGGGTTTTTYTGGGCGGRCAAACACTGCATGAACTTCGSGCAACCCTAAGCGAGGCCGAAGTGTCTATTACGGGCGGTTTGTCACCCCGCATCGTTCCAATGGGTGAAATTCGCGACCTTGGCGGGTTATTGCAAAGAGCAGGTTTCGCTTTGCCGGTAGCAGACAGTATTACGCTGACAGCGCATTACAACACAGCGATTGATCTGATGCACGATATCCGGGCCATGGGCGAAACTAATGCGTTAGAAACCAGAGACCGCCGACCACTGCGTCGCGCTGTACTGAACGACGCAGCTCAACGTTATCAGGTAAACTTTGGTAAGGCTGGGCGTATTCCTGCAACGTTTGAGCTCGTCACACTGACAKGTTGGGCACCTGCTGATAGCCAGCCAAAACCRYTGCGGCCCGGCTCAGCTAACACACGGCTTGCGGATGCCCTTGATACCAATGAACAGACGCTGGATGATCCACCAAACCCGAAACGCGTTTGACCCCCGCGAAAAACCCGTTATTTCCCTGTTCCAAATGYACCGGAGCGCGAAAAATGTCCGACAATAATCAATCGGGTCCAACCCCGCCAGAACATGGCCCCGCTGACCACATCAGCTTGCCAACGGAAAAGATCGGGGTGCTTCTGGCCAATCTTGGCACACCTGACGCTACTGATTACTGGTCKATGCGCCGGTATCTGAATGAATTCCTGTCTGATCAACGCGTTATTGATTACCCGCGCTGGCGCTGGCAGCCTTTACTGCAATTGATCATTCTGACAAAACGCCCGTTTTCGTCGGGGGCCGCGTATCGTTCAATCTGGAATACCGARGMAAATGAAAGCCCGYTGCTAACAATCACCAAAGCGCAGACCGCCAGGRTTTCCCAGTCACTGGCCGCAAAGTATGGTGACACTGTCGAGGTCGATTTCTGCATGCGCTATGGAAACCCTTCAACACGTTCGCGGGTTGAAGCCATGATAGAACGTGGTTGCCGTAAGATATTGTTTTTCCCGCTTTATCCACAGTATGCGGGTGCCACGACTGCTACCGCGAATGACCAGTTCTTCCGTGTTTTGATGGACCARAAGTGGCAACCGGCAGCACGCACCGTTCCGGCATATTTTGACGATCCGGTCTATATAGATGCGTTGGCACAATCGGTCGATCTTGCCTACAAAAATATGGCAAGCCGCCCCGACTTATTGTTGGTTTCCTATCACGGAATGCCACAACGATACCGCGAAAACGGCGATCCCTATCACTGCCAGTGCCAGAAAACGACACGGCTATTAAGGGAACATCTGGGTTGGGATGCGGGCGAAATCRTATCCAGTTTCCAGTCAAAATTCGGCCCGGAGGAATGGCTTCAACCCTACACGGTGGAAGAGGTCGCCCGTCTGGCGAAGTCAGGTAAGAAAAATATCGCCGTCATCGCGCCAGCATTTTCAGCGGACTGCATAGAAACACTGGAAGAAATAAACGAAGAAATCCGCGAGGCGTTTATTGATGCCGGCGGTGAGACCTTCACATACATTCCTTGTTTAAACGATGATGACGCACACATTGACGCGCTAACCCAAATTATTTCATCAAATCTGGCGGGTTGGGTATAAAGCCTTTGATCAGGCATAGAAAAAGGGCGGCTGTATTTGCCGCCCTTTTTGAATTTCGGTRTCGCAAATTAGTTGCCGGCGACGACCGCAGCAACCACAAGCAACAGGATCAGTGGAACAATGAAACCACTAGCTGACGAAGCRGCGGTTTCTTCAACAACAACCATTGGTTCCATYAYTGGGGCATCAAGGCCGCCAGCAAAAGTAGCGGTTGCGGCAACTGCAACGATGGCAGCGGCGAGTACGATTTTCTTCATATTTTTTCTCTCCAGGTGGGCCAACGTAAATTGAAACTGTGTCGGCAAATACCAGACTACCTTACGGCGCATAAATGCAGCCGTCTAGATGTTCATAAGAATTTTGGAGTTAGCGGGTCATGACAACCACACCCAAATAAAAAAGGCGGCAGAAAACCGCCGCCTTTTYCGAATTTTGGATCAACTGATTAGTTGCCGGCGACKACCGCAGCAACCACAAGCAACAGGATCAGTGGAACAATGAAACCACTAGCTGACGAAGCAGCGGTTTCTTCAACAACAACCATTGGTTCCATTACTGGGACATCAAGGCCGCCAGCAAAAGTAGCGGTTGCGGCAACTGCAACGATGGCAGCGGCGAGTACGATTTTCTTCATAATATTCCTCCAAGTACACCGAGCGCGATAACAACACCGCGTCGGTCAATACAGGTACGTGTATTGCCCCTATATGCAGTTAAAGTGTCCAGAATCCAGCAAAATTTTGAACTTATACACCGACTCAGGTGGGATTGTCGTCAAATAAGCAACACCTGCGTGCCAACTTTGGCATAATCAAACAGTACACTGATCTGCTCGTTGAATAAACCAATGCAACCATTTGACGACCTGCGGCCAATCTTGCGCGTATCCTGGGTGCCGTGAATCCTGTAATACTTCCATGAAAGATAGAGCGCATGGGTGCCAAGCGGGTTATCCGGCCCCGGTGCTACATAGGAAGGCCAGTCAGGATTTCGGCGCAGCATCGCAGGTGTCGGGCTCCAGGATGGGCCAACAACTTTGCGTATAATAGAAGTGCGGCCGAGGCGGGTTAAGTCCTCGCTTAATGGTACACTTGTGGGGAAAAGTTTATAGGTTTCCCCGTCTTCAGACCAATAATGCAAGGTCCGGGAAGTGGTATCGACCAATATTGCCCCTTTACGCAGCGAACCGAAGTAGGGTTCCCATTGCAATGTGCGAAAACTGGATATGTTGCGCCGCACCGAGGACGAAATATCTGCCTCAATTTCTACGGTATCGGTTGATTGCGCCAGCGCTGGCGTCGCCAAACCGCTGGCTGTCGCGGCCACAATAAAAGCGCGCCGGTTCATCTTGTTATTATTGTCAGGTGACATGAATACTCTCCGAATGCTCATGCCTATACTATGGCGCTATTCCGCCAATCGCAAATCAAACAAACATCAGAACCGCTGATAACGAATTGTTGCGTTTGATCCTTGGGCAACATCAAGGTACTGCTTAGCGAAATTAATCCTGTGGTGGTGCAAATGCTTCGTGTCTTTATTCTTTTTCTAACATCCGTATTCATTCTTTCCGCCTGTGCCGCCACGCCGACATCTACAATTGGCCCGGATGGCAAACCCTTGCCCAGGGTTTATAGAATTGCAGACCGAAACACGGGTGCGATCCAGTTTCGGGTACTGGACTCGGTGAATGCCTTGCGCCAGGCCGCTGGCGCTGAACCGGTACAGTTGAACGCACAACTGACCGCCGCCGCCGCTACCCATTCGCGCGATATGTCGGTTCAAAACCGACCCTGGCATTTTGGATCTGACGGTTCGTCGCCCATTGATCGGATTCAGCGCTCGGGCTACACCGGCCTGCCGCTAGGCGAAAATATTTCCGAAAGCTTTGAGACTGAGCTTGAAACACTGGCCGCGTGGATGGATCAGGCAGATACCCGCGCCGTGATATTGGACAGCAACGCCGTTGCACTTGGGTTTTCGTGGTTCCAGGAATCAAACGGTAAAATCTGGTGGACGATGGTAACCGGCGGCTAAAGCGCTTTGCGTTTGATTTGCATCKAACCGTTAGCCRAACGCGTTTGTTTCACAAACACTGCCCCGGCTGCCGGGTCGATACAGTGTTCTAGAAAAAACAAAAAACGCTATAATCAGGGAAACAAGTCCACCTGTGTACCTTCATTCACCATCGCGTAGACATCTTCAATCTCACGATTCGAAACAGCGATACAACCATAGGTCCAGTCGGTCCCCCGCTGGCCCAGCGTCCCACTGGCACCATGGATAAATATATCACCGCCCGGTTCTTCACCTAACGCTTTTGCCTGTGCGACATCCTGTTCATTCGGATAGGAAATCCCAAGCGACAGGTAGAAAGCGCTTTGCGGGTTTTTGCGATCTATGAAATACGTGCCTTCGGGTGTCTTGCCGTCGCCTTCTATCTGCTTGTCCCCACGCGGTTCAAAGCCAAGGTCAATATTATAGGCCTGTAATACCGCCTGACCATTCAACAGGAACATCCTACGTGCACCTTTCTGAATGACCACACGGGTCACTTCCGGTCCACTGTACGTTCCGATATTACTGGCGCACCCGGTCACGGCCAAGGCCAGACCACCGACAATCACTGTTCTTCTTTTGGGCATTTCTGCTCTGCCTGTCYTTTAGTATTGGCAGGACTATACGTCCAAAATCAGTTGCAGGAAACCCGGTCTGCAATCAACCTTTCGACAGAGACGCGACAAGTTCCACATGGGGCGACCATCGAAACTGATCAACGACCTCTACCCATTCAATCTGAAACCCGGCATCCACCAGTATTCGCGCATCCCGTGCAAACGTCACCGGATTACACGACACAAGCACAATCCCGGCATTGCCCGCCTCTGCCAATTTCTCGGTCTGCGCCTCTGCCCCAACRCGCGGYGGATCCATGACAACCGCGTCAAACCGTTTCAATTCATCTGGCATCAAAGGTCGTTGATACAAGTCTCGCACCTCGGTTGTGATTTTCTTCAAGCCTGTGGCGTGGCGCCAGCCCGTATCAAGGGCTTGCAGCATCGCGCGCTCGCCTTCTACAGCATGAACTTCAGCAGTTTGTGCCAATGGCAATGAAAACGTCCCACATCCGGCAAACAAATCAACAACCCGTTTGGCTGACCCAACWGCCCGTTTAACCGCAGACACCAGTGCCKCCTGGCCTTCAACTGTCGCCTGCAAAAACGAACCAGCGGSCGGCACAACACTGGCTGMGCCAAACCGCTGCACCGGAGGGCGGCATTCCGCTACCAGTTCATCGTCCCATGAAACCCGTGCCAACCCGCGCTGGTTTGCCAGTGCTGCCAGCTTCATCCGCAGCCCTGCATCCAGTGGCTTACCACCGGTAACTGACAGGTCAATCCCGGCATCAGAACGTGTCACCGCCAGCGAAATTTCGCCTTTACGTGACCCGCCCATCACCACAACTTCACGCAACACTGGTAGCGCCGCAATCAGATCAGGATGCAGCAACTGGCAATTTGGTATTTCAACAATCGCATCYGAAGCCCGCGCGTGCAGCCCAACCAACGCGCCCTTCTTGGTCCTGCGCCCAGATAGCGTAGCACGGCGACGTGATTTAGCGGGCGAAGTCGCCACCAACCTCACCGGTGCACTTAATCCATGYGCCGCCAACGCATCCCGAACCACAGTTACTTTCCAGCTTTCCAGAAAACTGTCCGAAGCATGTTGCAGGGAACACCCGCCACAGCTTTTGAAATGCGGGCAGGGTGGACGTACGCGATCTGTGGATGGGGTGATTATCCTGATGTCATTCAGGCGGTCRCCCTYAATTTCCCCTGACACAACYTCACCCGGCAAAGTCATCGGCGCATAGACCGGTCCCGGTGCGATACCATCACCAAGGTGGCCCAAGCGCTCAATGGTAAATTCACGCATCCTGTCGGCACCAATCTAAATAAGTATCCGCACCTTTTGCCGTGCGGATATGCTSGACTTTCAGATGCGGTGCATCGGCGATCGCCTGGGCGATCTCTTCTCGAGCCGAATTGCGRCTGCGGATGACGTAAGTCAAAAAGTCGKRRGGCWGCTTTTCRGGGCAGCCATCGGCCATGTCWGGGCGGGTTTSACCACGATTRYGCCGCCAGCGATTGACGATGCGGGCAAGGCGCATGGTGACGGGCAGGTCAAGCCAGATTACGGTGTCGGCGCGCGAGCAGCGGTTGSTGTAGCTGGCTGATAACACGCCCTCAAATATCCAGCGGGTTTTGGCCTCAACCGAGTTTGCCATTTCCAGRCTTTCGGCRTCATCGCGCCAGATCCAGCCGGGTTTATGGGTRATCTGGTCCACATGAAACACCGGCAACCCGGTGATTTCACCCAACTTCACCGCCATCGTCGACTTGCCCGACCCCGGTCCGCCGACAATCATCACCCGTTTCACTCGGCGGCCTCGGACGTGCCGATAAATCCATCGGATTGACGGTTCCAGAACCGGGCGTAATGGCCATTCATTGCCAACAGTTCAGCATGAGTGCCTTGTTCCACGATCTTGCCCGCTTCCATAACCACAATCCGGTCCATCCGCGCAATGGTGGACAGACGGTGCGCTATCGCCAGCACAGTTTTGCCCTCCATTACCGTCGCCAATGCCGTTTGAATTTCTGCCTCTACTTCTGAATCCAGCGCACTTGTCGCTTCGTCCAGCACCAGTATTGGCGCGTCTTTCAGAATGGCGCGGGCAAGGGCAATCCGCTGACGCTGGCCACCCGATAGTTTGACACCCCGTTCGCCCAGATAGGCYTYRTASCCGKYGCGACCSCGATGGTCTTGCAAGTCCAGAATAAAGGTATGTGCCTCGGCTTTACGGGCCGCTGTCAGCATTTCTTCTTCGCTGGCGTCCGGTTTTCCATACATGATATTGTCGCGCGCCGAGCGGTTAAACATCGCCGTTTCCTGCGTCACCATACCGATATTGCGGCGCAGACTTTTTTGCGTCACATGTGCAATATCCTGCCCGTCGATCAGAATTTTCCCGCCTTCGATATCATACATGCGCAGCAACGAAGCAACGAGGGTGGATTTGCCAGCACCCGATGCCCCGACGATACCCAGCTTTTCGCCGGGTTTGATCGTCAGGTTGATGCAGTCAATACCACCAATATCGCGGCCATAAGCAAAACTGGTATCGATAAATTCGATCTGAGCGGAATTTACCGTCAGAACAGACGCGCCTGCCTCATCCAACAATCCATGCGGTGGCGTCAGGGTRTTCATRCCGTCTTCGACTTCGCCGATATGGGAATATATCTGCATCAGCGTAAAGCTGACCCAGCCAACCATCTGCCCCAGCCGGATCGAAATCGCACCGGCGGCGGCGATGTCACCCTCGGACGCCAGACCCTGCGACCACAGATAGGCCGTTCCGCCGATCAGGCTGGCCGGAAGCACCCCGGCCAGTGTCATCAGCACAAAGCGAAACGAGACCGACAARGCACCCCAGTGCAGCGACCTTTCACGCAGCACATCAATGGCCTGGTGGGTGGCCGCGTCTTCGTGGTCATCATGGGCAAACAGTTTGACGGTTTTGATGTTGGTTATGGTGTCGACCAGTTGGCCGGTCACAGCCGCACGGGAGTTTGCGCGCGCCTTTGCTCGTCCGCGGGCCTGGGGCAGGAACCAGCGGATCAGGAAGTAATAGGCAACAAGCCATGCAACCAGCACCAGCGAAATCGCGGGATTTATTGAAACTATAAGCGCAATCGACGCCAGAACTGACACCAGTGCGAATGCTCCAACGTTTACCGTTTCCACCACAACTTCGGACATCGAGCGTGAGACCTGATTCTCTTTAGTCGCTATGCGTCCGGCAAAATCATCGTCAAAAAACTGTACCGAATGCCCCAATGTCCAGCGCGATATCCGTGACAAAACCATGGTGATGACGTTCGGGCCAAGGATATACATATTGAACAAGGCACCCAAGCCCATCAAGGCCGGGCGAAGCACTACAAAGAACCCGATCAACAAAGCAAACAGACCGAAATTTTCCGCCATAAACTGATCCGGGCCGCTGGTCAGAACCGCATCAATCACCATGCCAAGTAAAACGGCYGTAAACGCYTCAAGCGTGCCAACAGATCCGGTKATCACGCAGGCAACTGCRATCACCGGATAGGCGCCYTTTATCCCCCAGTTGAAAAACGCCCCCAGAGTCCGCGGCGGCGGRCCATCGGCGGGTTTGTACGGGTCTATCAGATCGGCAATTCTCACTCTGCGGCCTCCTCAGTGCCAATAAATCCGCCAGACTGACGGTTCCAGAATTTGGAATAGAGCCCATTGGACGCCAGTAAATCGCTATGGCTACCCTGCTCTACGATGGATCCGTCATCAATCACGATGATCCGGTCCATGACCGAGATTGTAGACAAGCGGTGGGCAATGGCAATGACCGTTTTACCCTGCATGACACCGTACAGTGTTTCCTGAATGGCGGCTTCAACTTCGCTGTCCAAAGCGCTGGTGGCTTCGTCCAGTATCAGGATCGGCGCATCCTTCAGGATCATGCGCGCAATGGAAATCCGTTGCCGCTGACCACCGGACAGTTTGACGCCACGCTCACCGACATAGGCATTGTAACCGGTGCGCCCCTTAGGATCTTCCAGCTCCAGAATGAATTCATGCGCCTCTGCACGTTTTGCAGCAGCAATCATTTCATCCTCACTTGCGTCGGGCTGGCCATACAGAATGTTCGCCCTGATTGAACGGTGCAATAAGGAACTGTCCTGCGTAACCACGCCAATTGATTTACGCAGGCTGGTCTGGGTGATTTCGGCAATATCCTGACCATCAATCAAAATCTTACCCTGTTCGATATCACGAAACCGCAGCAACAGATTGACCAGTGACGATTTTCCAGCRCCAGAKCGCCCGAYCAATCCAACCTTTTCGCCGGGCTTAATGGTCAGGGTTACGTCGTTCAGGCCGCCACGGTCTTTGCCGTAATGGTGGGTCAAACCCTCAAACCGGATTTCGCCCGCTTCCACCTGTAATGGCACATTCGTTTTGTCGACCACCGAGTGTTCAACAGCGATTGAACGCAACCCCTCACGGATAACGCCCGCGTGGTTGAAAAGCTGCGTTGTTACCCACATGATCCAGCCGCTCATCCCGGAAAGGCGCACGGTCARTGTWATCACCGCTGCAACCTCACCRATRSTTACGCTATCGTTAATCCAATAATAGATTGCRGTTCCGRTGACGCCGACAAACAGAAACCCGTTCAACAGGTTCAGGCTAAAATCCATTTCGGTCATCAACCGCAGGAACCGCTGRAATCGYARCCGCATTCGCCGCATCGCGGACAGTACATAGATTTCTTCTGCTGGGCCCCCTGCGAACAATTTTACTGTTTCGATATTGGCATAGGCATCCACCACACGACCGGTCACGACAGATCGCGCATCTGAGTATTTTTCAGATGCGACGGCAACCCGAATGGCGATCCAATAGGTATAGGCCCCATAAGCGGCCACCCACATCAACAGCGGCACCGCAATACGCCAGTCAATTCCGCTTAGTACAAACAACGCACCAATGATAAATGTAATCGCGTACCAGATTGCCTCAAACATCATGTAAACGCTGTCTTCAACAGCCGGCCCCATCTGCATGACGCGGTTCGATAACCGTCCGGCAAAATCGTTCTGAAAAAARCTCATGGATTGGCCCAGCAAATGTTTATGCGCACGCCAGCGCACCCTGTCCTGCAGGTTGCTCACCARWACCTGCTCAAGGAACAGGCTTTGGATGCCAAACAATGCCGGGCGCAAAAGCATGAATGCCGCACCGACCGCGAAGATTTCCACCCGGTGCGTCGCCCAAAAATCAGCAGGGCCAGATGCGGTCATCAAATCAATCARCCGCGCGGCGTAATAAATCATCCACACTTCAAAAAACGAGGCAAACAGCCCTGTCAGCAACATGGCCGGAATCCAGCGTTTAAACGGGCGCAATTGTTCTAAGTAATAGGCCCAAAGCGTCTTGGGTGGGGTTCCTGTCTCGTATTCCTGAAATGGATCAACGAGGTTCTCAAACAGCTTATACATGCCGTTCACCTATAATTTTWACGATGTAGAAAAAGGGGTTAGGGTCGGGTTGGGCGGGGCCTAAGCGGAGTACATAACGTTGTCACACGCACCGGGCACAAGACGGACTCCGCCCGTGGGCGCAGCCAGAAACACCGCGATAAAACCGGGCATCCCCTGATATGTCTTTCGAACCATAACCATGCGCCGCACCATAGTTGCCTGCGACAATTTGGCAAGGTCGAATATCAAAGGAATATGAACAGCGCCGATCCGGCCATCGCCACCGCCATCACCCGCAGGAATATCACCCAGGTCGCTGGCGTTTTCAAAAGATACGCCAGCAGCGACCCGGCATAGGTCCAGAAAATGCAGACAAATAAATTCAAGCCGGAAAACGCCGTTGCCAGTCTGACCGCTTCTTCAACAGGGTCCAGCCCTGACGTAAACCCGGAAGATGCCGCCAATGCAACTGCCCAAACCTTGGGGTTAACCCACTGAAACAAAACCGCCTCAATAAAAGTAAACGGCCGGTCCTTTGAGCTTACATGCGGYTGCGTTGCRCGAAACAGCYTCCACGCCATCCACAGTATCCACGCGCCAGCGGCGGTTTTCAGTACAAATGTAAGTTCCGGGTTTGCTTCCAGCAGTGCTGCTATCCCCAATCCGGTCAGGCCAGCCGTTACACCAACCCCAAACGCAACGCCGATCAGATGCGGCACCGTGCGCCTAAATCCAAACCTTGCGCCGGACGCAGAAAGCATGATGACGTTCGGCCCCGGTGAAAACAGACCAAGAAATACAAAGATATAAAGTGGGTCAATCAACGCTGATCCAAAAGCCGTTCGCGCGTTAGTTYGAAGYYGGAAGCRATCCAGTTGTYTTCCAGTTTCTTTAGCATTTCTCCCAGTGCGACACCTTTCATGCCGGGCATCAGATCAGATGCCGTGATCGGAAACACCATTGCAGCCCCTTCAGTGGCGAGTTGCTGATAGTTGTCAGGGGGACTTTGCCCCATCATCGCGCATCGCAACAGCGTCGCATCAATCGCCGCCTGCGCACCATGCTGGTAGCCGTCCACCCGTAGATCGCCGCCGGTGCCTACAAGCCCGCGCAGCAATGTCACGCGCCTGGCCTCTTCCCGGCTCAGTCGCAGCGCGTCTTTCACACCCAGACCACCCAACACCACAAGACGGCGAATTGGATCGGGCTTTGTCCGCTCTTCAAGATGGATCAACGGGGCAAGAAACTTACCTGTGGCGCCCGGAAGAACCCGCGCCATCACACCTGTGCTTTCCATAGCTGCAACAGCCGGGGCTGGATCAGGGGCTGAAAGCAACTTCTTTATCTCGGACCCGACCCTTTCTTTTGAAAGTGTTTCAAGCCCGTCCAAATTCGCGGCAATTGCTGCCAGTGCCTCGCCATCCAGGCCTTCGTCTTCATCACCATACCAGGCATGAAACCGAAAAAAGCGCAGCGTTCGCAGGTAGTCTTCCCGGATGCGTTCCCCGGCATCCTCGATAAACCTGACCCGGCGCTTCCGCAGATCATCCAACCCACCCAATGGATCAATCAACGTCCCATCACGTTCCGCATAGAGCGCATTCATCGTAAAATCCCGCCGCCGCGCATCTTCTTCGAGGCTGTCGGAATAGGCCACAACAGCCCGCCGCCCATCTGTTTCTACATCCTTGCGAAATGTCGTGATCTCATGCGGAATACCACCTGCGACAACCGTCACAGTCCCGTGCTCAACTCCGGTCGGTATTACCTTCAGGCCCGCATCCTCTGCCAGCGCCATCACCTGAACAGGTCGCGCATCTGTCGCGATATCCACATCGGCAACCGGCAAATCCATTAGTGCGTTTCGCACACACCCGCCAACAAAACAGGCCCGATATCCCGCATCAACCAGTAGCGCCATAACTTGCTGCGTTGCCTTATCATCCAGCCAGTCGCCAGTTACCTGGGTCATCACGCTATTCTTTCGGCTAAACCGCGCAATATACGCGCTGTCGCCCCCCAGATATAGTACGGGCCGTACGGAACCGTGTAGTAGTACCGCCGCACCCCTTGCCACATCCTGGACTGAACCCGAAATCGTGCAAGATCAGTGATGTGCGCCAGAGGCACCGAAAATACTTCATCCACTTCTTTAGGTTCGGGTACGGGTTTAAATGCGGCTCTGACGCGGCCAATAACCGGTGTAACATTAAACCCGGTTACTGTTTCGTGGAGCGGCAATACGCCGAAAACTTCTACGTTTTCACGCGCCAGACCGATCTCTTCCTGCGCTTCCCGCAASGCRGCYTSAACTGGCCCACTATCTTCTGGATCAACGCTGCCACCSGGGAAGGCTATTTGCCCGGGGTGGTGCTTTAAGGCGGAYGAMCGCTTGGTCAGTAAAACCCGCGTCCCGGATGGTGTTTCCTGAAGTGCTATCAAAACCCCGGCAGGGCGTAACTTGCGGCCCGCTGGTAAATTCACATCCGGATTAAGATCAAAATCTGACGAAGGCCCSTTTTGTTGTTCCAGCGCCRCCCTGATCTGGTCAAACCCATCAACCATCATCAGKGTCGTCCCTGGCTTCAAACCCCAAACTGTCCGGCTCAAACACGTAATGYGCCCCGCAAAACTGGCAATCCGCCGTAACGGTACCYKYATCCGTCGTCATATGGGCAATRTCTTTTGCAGAATAAATCGACAGGCTTTGTCGAACCCGCTCGGGTGAGCAGGTACAGCCAAACATGACCGGCTGTGGATCAAACACCCGCGGACCTTCTTCATGGAATAACCGTACAAGCAACTCAGTCGGCTGAACACTGGGTCCGACAAGTTCCAGCGCTTCAACGGAATCCAGCAATACATTTACCCGGTTCCAGTCGTCTTTTTTGCCCAAATCACTTTGAACAGGCTCATCTGCTTCCACAGCACCTTGCCGCAAGGGCGACGCGGCAGGCATATGTTGCAACATCACGCCGCCGCCACGCCATCCTTCGGTTTCTCCGGGCAACATTGATCGCCCAAACGACAATTCAAATCGTGTTGGAATCTGCTCTGACTGCGCAAAGTAGGTTTCCGCACAGGCGGCCAATGACCCGCCGGCCAGCGGTGTAATTCCCTGATACGGTTCTGTGCCTTCGCCCTGATCCATCAGAACCGCAAAGTACCCATTACCTACCAGATCAAACGGCTTTATACCCTTCTCAATCCGGTCTTCATCAAAGCTTGCGTAGGCTCTGATCCGGGCTGGCTCACCCTCATCTGTTGGGCCGTAATAATCGGTTGCAATTATCCGCGCTGCACCACTGCCACGTATTTGTAACGATAGCTTCCAGCGCAGTTTTATTGTCTGCCCAATCAGTGCCGTCAGCAATACTGCCTCGGCAACCAGGGCTTCGATCTGTTCCGGGTAATTGTGCTGCGACAGGACACTGTTCAGCACGCCGTCCAGCCGCGCAACCCTGCCACGAATGTCCGAGTGATCTAGTTGGAAAGGCAGGACAGTATCGTCCCACGCGATTTGTTTGCTTAGTGACATGGGTTTCCTTACGCGCCTTTGCTTGGCATACCGTGTCTAATTGCGCGGGGCAACCAGCGCCAGATAGGGCAGACAGTATGATCCGAAGATACGGTGAACCCGCCCGGAACCGGCGCTACACCCTGCGCCCGGGCGCCTATGCCATCCTGTTGAAACATGATGAATTATTGCTCACCCATCAGCAGGATCCGGAACCCGAATTCCAGCTGCCCGGTGGGGGAATTGATCCGGGGGAATCGGCGATTTCTGCGCTACACCGGGAAGTTTTTGAAGAAACCGGCTGGCACATCGCTGCCCCAAGGCGGATCGGTGCGTATCGTCGGTTTGTATTCATGCCCGAGTATGATCTCTGGGCCGAAAAGGTATGCCAAATATTTGTGGCTCGCCCGGTTCGACCCCACGGGCCACCACAAGAGCCGGGCCACACCGCTGTTTGGACTTCGCCTGTTCTTGCGGCCGGGATATTAGCTGATGAAGGCGGTCGCGCCTTCGTGGCTAAAACATTTCTTTAATCAACACCGGCATATTCCAACAGCACCGCAGATATATCATCGGGGAAATTCTCTACCCCAGAAAAATCAGTAAGGTCCGACAATAGGGCCTCAAATAATAAATCCCCTCGCTTTTCGGAATTTTTAGACATCAGCTTTGCCAAACCTGACTCATCCAGCATTTCACCCTGCGTTCCCGGACACTCAATTATCCCATCTGAAGAAAGAAACAGCCTGTCACCCGGCAGCAACTGAACTTCAAAATCAGACCAGTTTGCAGCGGATATCAACCCAACCGGCAGGCCGCCATCACCGAAAAATTCGGTGTTCCCGCCGGTCCGTTGGATGGCCACGTTTGGATGGCCACACTGAACAAGCGTCGCGATCCCGCTCTGGGTATCAAAATAGCCCAACATCATTGTGAAATAGATTTCTGTTTCCATCTCTTCCAGAACAAGTTGGTTAATCTGTTCAGCAACTTTTGCAGGTGAGCACGGCACCACGGTACCGTTCTTATCTTTGGATAATGCCATATTTTGACCAGCTGATGAACCGGACAAATACGCCGCCAACCGCGCCGTCATTAGTGCCGAAGCCATCCCATGCCCTGATACATCAATGGAATACAGCCCGATCTGTGTGTCAGAAATTCCGAAAAATCCAACCAGATCACCACCAACATGTCCGCTTGAACGCAGCAAAAGCGATACCTGCGCTGCACCAAAATCACGAAACTTTTCCCGTACAAGGGATTGTTGCAGGCTTCGCGCTTCTAGCAGGTCACGATCCAGAGACTCATATAGGTCGCTGATTTCGGTCAGGGTCTCACTGACAAGACGGTTCTTTTCCGTCAGTTCGCGCTCCATGTTCAATATACGTTCACCGGCCTGGATGCGCGCCTTTAGCTCCAGCGCGGCGACGGGCTTGGTCAGAAAATCATCTGCCCCAATGTCTAACCCATGCGCCACCTCTCCCTTTTCGGATTTTGAAGTCAGAAGGATAAAATATGTATATCGATCACTTTTCAGATTTCGAAATGTTATGCAAAATTCTAACCCGTTCATCCCGGGCATCATCCAGTCGCTCAGGATCAAATCAAATGCCTGAGCCTTGCAAAGCTCTAACGCCTCAGCACCTGAACTTGCCTCAACTACTTCGTACCCCCAGCGGTTCAGATACACCGATAAGAGCCGGCGCTGCGACCTGCTATCATCTACAACCAAGACCCGTTTCGCCAAAGGAGTCACCAACATGGTTTCCCCGGTAGTTTCTACCAATATATCGCCCAAACAAACCTTCCAGAACCATTTTTACTTTCCGGCAGGTTGCCTTTTTTGGGTTCACAACTGGTTAAGATTAAAATTGAAGTTAGTTTATCTCTTTCAATCACCTGTCGTTAAGAATCCAGGGCTAGTTAAAGCTTCACGTAGGGGCGTAATCAGTTTTTGGTGAAAGTGATGATATGTTGGGAACGTGTGAATGAACTTCTCGAAGAAGTGGGACAGGACGACTTTGATGAAGTGCTGGAAATATTCTTTGAAGAGGTGGAAGAAGTAATAGAAAAGCTTCGTAATACACCTGACCCCTTAGACTATGAGGCTGATTTTCATTTTTTAAGGGGCAGTGCATTGAACCTCGGATTTGAAGGATTTGCACACCTATGCGGTGATAACGAAATTGCTGCCCGGAACCAAAAAGTTGACGAAATCAACCTGGCAGGCGTGTTGAATTCTTACGAGTTATCGAAAAATGAATTTACTTTGGCTGGCAACGTACCAACAACACTTTAAACAATTTTCAGATGACGAATTCTGCCAGTGTTTCGTCGTTTGTAATATCACGATAATCAAACCCAACACTTTTCAGCTTTGCAAACAGAATTGCAAAATTTGCCGGATCTCTGGTCTCAATACCAATCAAAACCGACCCAAAGTTTCTCGCTGATTTTTTCAGATACTCAAAGCGTGCAATATCATCATCCGGGCCTAATAATTCCAAAAACTCTCGCAATACGCCCGGGCGTTGCGGCATCCGCAGGATGAAATATTTCTTAACGCCTGCATACCGTAGCGCCCGTTCTTTAACCTCCGGCAGTCGTTCAAAATCAAAGTTCCCGCCCGATGTGACACACACAACGGTCTTTCCCCGGATGTCTTCTTTTATGTCTGCCAGCACATCAACCGCCAGCGCCCCTGCCGGCTCTAACACGATGCCCTCAATGTTCAGCATTTCCAGCATTGTTGCACATATCCGGTCTTCCGGGCAGGCAAATACATGTTCGACAGGTACTGATTTCAATATTGAAAAAGGTGCTGCCCCAATCGTGGCGACGACAGCCCCATCAACAAACGTATCCAACTTTGTAAGCGTCRCCGGTTTGTTCGCGCGCAACGCCGCCGACAGGCTTGCCCCCCCTTTCGGTTCGGCAAACCGGGTTTGCGTCATTGGTGAGCGCTCTGACAACACCGACAATACTCCGGCGGACAACCCGCCACCGCCCACCGGCAAWACGATGACGTCAGGTACAGTTGGGAGTTGATCTAGTATTTCAACCGCAACCGACGCCTGACCTTCTATTACATCCGGGTCATCAAACGGTGATAAAAAATGCGCGGCCTGTTCTTTGCAATATACCTGCGCCGATTCAAGTGTATCGTCAAAATAGTCGCCGGTCAGTCGAATTTCGACGTTTTCACCGCCAAAAATGCGCGTCTTTTCGATCTTTTGCTGCGGTGTCGTAACTGGCATGAAAACCACGCCCTTTACATCAAAGTGACGACAAACAAAGGCGACACCCTGAGCGTGGTTACCTGCACTTGCGCAAACAAATGTCCTTTGTTCTGGGTTCTGTTCAAGCGCCTTGCGCATCGAATTGAATGCACCTCGAATTTTATARGAGCGGACCGGTGACAGGTCTTCTCTCTTTAACCAGATATCCGCCCCATACTGCACCGACAGATGATCGTTCCGCTGCATCGGCGTTTTTTCAAACAGGCCTTTCATGGCAGTCTGAGACGTCAATACATTTTCATAAAACCTGCTCATGTGACCGGTTTGGCCGGTATTGGGTCCAGACTCAAGTGATACAAAAGATACCAAAGGCCGCAGGTCATTCGCAAAGCGCAGTAAAGCATATTCACGCGCCCTTGCCCGCCTAATAAAAAGCCAATACACCCACCGGGAATTTCAAACCCGCGGAGCCAAAAATGTCTGCACCAAAAAAAGTTGTCCTGGCCTATTCCGGTGGTCTGGACACGTCGATTATTCTGAAATGGTTGCAAATCGAATATGGCTGCGAGGTCGTGACTTTCACCGCAGACCTTGGTCAGGGCGAAGARCTGGAYCCGGCCCGYAAAAAGGCAGAACTGCTGGGCATTGATCCTGCTAACATCCACATCGAAGACCTGCGCGAAGAATTTGTGCGTGATTTCGTATTTCCAATGTTTCGTGCCAACGCATTRTACGAAGGTCTCTACCTTCTGGGTACTTCTATCGCCCGRCCTCTGATTTCAAAACGCCTGGTCGAAATTGCCGCTGAATGTGGGGCAGATGCAGTTGCACATGGCGCCACTGGTAAAGGCAATGATCAGGTGCGGTTTGAACTGGCCGCCTACGCCCTGAACCCCGACATCAAAGTAATCGCCCCCTGGCGTGAATGGGATCTGTCCAGCCGCACCAAGCTGATTGATTTTGCCGAACAACATCAGATTCCGATTGCCAAAGACAAACGCGGCGAAGCGCCCTTTTCGGTGGATGCAAACCTGCTGCACACCTCATCCGAAGGCAAGGTTCTGGAAGACCCGGCCATCGACGCCCCCGAATACGTTTATCAGCGCACCGTWGCCCCGGAAGACGCACCAGACACACCCGAATTTATCGAGGTTGGTTTTGAACAAGGTGATGCGGTTTCAATCAATGGCGTTGCAATGTCCCCTGCCGAAATCCTGACCGAACTGAACCGGCTTGGCGGCAAACACGGTTGTGGTCGCCTTGATCTGGTWGAGGGGCGCTTTGTCGGCATGAAATCCCGCGGCATMTATGAAACCCCGGGTGGTACATTATTGATTGAGGCACACAGGGGTATCGAAAGCATCACCCTTGATCGTGGGGCATCCCATCTGAAAGATGAGCTGATGCCAAAATACGCCGAGATAATATACAACGGTTTCTGGTTTTCGCCCGAACGCGAAATGCTGCAAGCCCTGATCGACAAAAGCCAGGAACATGTAACAGGTACAGTTCGTTTGAARCTGTACAAAGGCCTCGCMCGCACCGTAGGTCGCTGGTCCGATCATTCACTTTATTCGGAAGAACACGTGACGTTTGAAGATGACGCAGGTGCCTACGACCAAAAAGACGCCGCCGGGTTCATTCAGCTAAACGCGTTGCGGTTAAAACTGCTGGCGGCAAGAGATCGACGCTTACAAAAATAGGGGAACTGAATAGCGCAGGATTACAGKTTTTCTTGCATWAATTCGTAATACGGCAAWGCCTTTGCCACCAATTCCGCYGCGGCGCCGCTCAATACTGGCAGTGGCCCTTCTGGTCCGGCAAATCCGGTGCTTTCATGCACAGCCTTGTACCAATGCGCGGCCCAGRCCCCATCCGATACGTGCCCACCCTTTGGCCAGGCAAGCATAGCCGGGTCAAAGGACAACCCGATAGATTCGCAAAGTTTTCGCAATGAATTTTCAGGGTTATTGCGAACATCTGCACTGTCGATAACCACGCCACCAACCCGGCGATATACCTCTACCTGCTGTCGATATCCAATGTCGTCCAATCCAACCTCTTGCCGCTTGGCCGCATAGCTCGCAATCACTCGCGCCGGATGCCGGATCAGGTGGATATTCAMACAATCGTTCGCCCACTCTAATGGAAACCCATCCAACATGTGATGTGCCATGTGTTTCATGTAAAAATGCGGTTTTTCGCCCGGAATAGACCCTAAACAATTGTCCRCTACCTGTTCGGGGTCATGTTTRCCACTGGCCAATATTTTAGCCCGCAACGGGTGATCCTGCCCACTTTGCGCCAAATAGGCCGCATAAAATGGTTCATCCCAGACCGCAAAATCAGACCGCGCGCCAAACGCATACATCATTGCCGTTGACAGGTTTCTTGGCCCTGACCACATCGCGATCCGCATCAGGCAATCTCTGCTGCTATCAGGTCCTTATAAAGTTGGCGTATTCGTCCGGTTATCGGCCCCATCTTTCCGTCACCAATATGCCGGCCATCGATCTCACTTACCGGTGTTTGCGCGCCAAAAGTGCCGGTTAAAAACACTTCGTCCGCRCCATAGGTGTCCACCAGTGAATAATTGCGTTCATAAACCGGAATACCGTTTGTCCGACACAGCTCAATAACCTTGCGCCTTGTAATCCCRTTCATGCAATAATCCCCGGTGCTGGTCCAAACCTCGCCGTTTCGTACAATGAAAAAATTACAGGCGTTGGTCGTGTTCACAAAGCCATGTACATCGAGCATCAACGCTTCATCCGCACCGGCCTTTTCAGCAGCGATACAAGCGAGAACGCAGTTCAGCTTGGAATGACTGTTTAATTTTGCATCCTGGCTCATCGGCAATCCYCGGATATGCGGCACTGTCGCCAGCCGAATCGGGCGCGGCAGGCTTGGTCGCGAATGCTCCATGATTATCACCACCGTTGGGCCAGACCGGCTTAGCGACGGATGCTGAAATGGCCGCACCTTTACCCCGCGCGTCACCATCAGCCGCGCATGGGCATCGGTTTCCATGCTGTTTTCTGCACGAACYTGCTCCAGCGCATTAAATACTTTACGACGAGTCATCCCAATATCCAGATCAATCGCCTTGGCCGCCTCAAACAGTCGATCAAGGTGTTCATCGGCAAAAGCCCATGTACCTTCATACAGCCGCAAGCCTTCCCAAACCCCGTCCCCAAGCATAAAACCACTGTCATAGACACTGATTTTGGCATCCGCCCTGGGGACAACCTGCCCGTTTACGAATATCTTAATATCTTCGTTACGCGCATCTTCTTCGGCCTGATGGGTGGTCATATGGTCATTCATACTGTGTTCCTTTGCATACCCAACTTTGTGTCAATTCAGCGCGAATTTGTAAACTGATCTCACCCCTGCGTGACATCAATGAATACTTGTTGCGTTTTAATCGCCCAGGCGCATTTTATCCGGGAAAAGGAGAACACCATGCGCATTAAGCATATCAGAGTAATTGGGCTGGCCTTCGCTATTCTACTTGGCTTGTTCGCCCAGTCAAACCTGGCCCACGCAGCCAAATTAGAGACCGCCGTTCTGGCAGGTGGTTGTTTTTGGTGCGTCGAATCGGATTTCGAATCTGTACCAGGTGTTGTGGACGTCGTCAGCGGTTATACCGGCGGCACCACCAGGAACCCGACTTACAAAAAAATAAACGCAGGCGGGACCGGCCATTATGAGGCGGTCAAGATCACATATGATCCCGCTAAGGTTTCCTACGAACAGTTGTTACATATGTTTCTGCGCTCGATAGATCCAACCGACGCTGGCGGACAGTTTTGTGATCGTGGCCCAAGCTATCGCACTGCGATATTCGTAGATGGCGCTGCCGAAAGAACAGCCGCCGAAGCCGCTGTTGCGCAAGCGGGGGCTGACCTTGGGCGAATAATTGTTACACCTGTTCTGGCATCCGCGCGGTTCTACAAGGCGGAGGCGTATCATCAGGATTACTACAAAAGCTCAAAGATCGTCGTTACCCGACGCGGTCCTAAAACCAAGGCCAGCGCCTACAAGTTCTACCGCAACGCCTGTGGTCGCGACGCRCGGRTTACACAGTTGTGGGGAAATTCAGCGCCCTTTACCCACTAAGCCTGCTGGCCCAACCGGCAWCCGGCGATTACGGCCATATTCAAAATGTCGTTGACGCTGGAGTTGGTTGAGCAAATCTGGATCGGCTTATCAATGCCGGTCAGAATTGGCCCAATCACCGTCGCGCCCGCCAGTTCCTGCATCAGTTTCACTGAAATTGAAGCTGAATGGCGGGCCGGCACCACCAGAACATTTGCCGGACCAGTTAAGCGGCAAAACGGATACTGCGCCATTGCGTCTGCATTCAACGCAACGTCCACCGTCATCTCGCCGTCGTATTCAAAATCAACACCGCGCTGGTNCAGTACCTTGGGCGCCATCAACATCTTGGTGGCYCGCTCCGACACCGGATAACCAAAGGTCGAAAAACTCAAAAACGCCACACGGGGCTCTACCCCCATGCCGCGGGCAACAGCCGCCGCACGTTCAGCAATATCCGCCAGGTCTTCCTCATCCGGCCACTCATGCACCAGCGTGTCGGCGATAAAAATTATCCGGCCCTTGTGCAGAACGGCCGTTACACCCACTACCCCGTCTTCGGCTCTGACATCAAATACATGGTTGATCAGGTCCAAAACATAGGCAGATTTGCGAGTTGCACCAGTGACCATCGCGTCACAATGACCGTGTGCAAGCATCAATGCTGAAAACACATTTCGATCCCGCGCCGCCAGACGGTGAACATCCTGACTGTCAATACCWCTGCGTTGCAGGCGTTGGTACAGGAAGTCCTTGTATGTATCCAAATGCTCGGTGTTTGCCGCGTTGACGATTTCAAGCTCTTTGTAAGCGCGCCCCAGTCCTTCTGCGTTCAGCTTGGCCTYAATGTCGGCTTCCCGACCCACGACAATTGCGCGCCCAAAACCTTCGCGCTGGTAAGCCACCGCAGCCTTTAGAACCCTTGAATCGTCACCTTCGGCAAACACCGTAACGGCCTGCGCTGCCCGCGCCCGCGCATTCAGACCCTGGAGAATAGAAGCCGTAGGATCCATTCGCACCTTCAGGCTTTGCCGATATCCGTCCATATCTATTATCGGACGCCGTGCAACGCCGGTTTCCATACCTGCCTGTGCTACGGCGGGCGGGATGCGGTAAATCAGACGCGGATCAAATGGCGTCGGGATAATATAATCCCGTCCAAAAACCAGCTTTTGCCCATAAACCATCGACACCTCATCCGGCACATTTTCCCGTGCCAGTTCGGCCAAAGCCTGCGCGCAGGCTATCTTCATCTCRTCGTTAATGGCCCGCGCGTGGATATCCAACGCGCCGCGAAACAGATAAGGAAAGCCCAATACGTTATTTACCTGGTTCGGATAATCCGAACGCCCGGTGGCAACGATAGCATCGTCGCGAACCTCATGGGCATCCTCGGGTGTAATTTCCGGGTCCGGGTTCGCCATYGCGAAAATCACCGGATTGGGCGCCATGCTGATTACCATGTCCTGCGTCACGGCCCCCTTAACAGAAACGCCCAGAAAAACGTCAGCGCCCTTCATCGCGTCTTCCARTGTGCGCGCGTCTGTATTCGCCGCGTGGGCAGATTTCCACTGATTCATGCCTTCTTTCCGGCCCTGATAAATCACGCCTTTGGTATCGCACATGATACAATTATCGTGCCGCGCACCCATGGTTTTTATCAACTCAAGACAAGCTATCCCTGCCGCGCCGGCACCGTTAACTACAATCCGGCAATCTTCGATTTTCTTYYCCGAAATGTGCAGCGCATTGATCAGCCCTGCCAGACAAATCACAGCCGTCCCGTGCTGGTCATCGTGGAACACCGGGATGTCCATCTCTTCTTTCAGGCGTTGCTCAATGATGAAACATTCCGGGGCTTTGATGTCTTCCAGATTGATCCCACCAAATGTTGGGCCCATCAATTTGACCGCGTTGATGATCGCCTCGGGGTCTTCGSTGTCCAGTTCCAGATCAATTGAATTTACATCTGCAAACTTCTTGAACAGAACCGCTTTGCCTTCCATCACCGGCTTGGATGCCAGCGCGCCCAGATTRCCCAAACCCAAWACAGCCGTCCCGTTGGAAATCACCGCCACCAGATTGCCCTTGTTGGTATAATCATAGGCTGTTTCAGGAACCTGCGCGATTTCTTCGCAAGGCACCGCAACACCCGGACTGTAGGCCAGCGACAGGTCGCGCTGYGTCGTCATYGGCACCGAAGGGGTAATATCRAATTTACCCGGTCGCGGTTCCATGTGGTATTTCAAAGCCTCTTCGCGGGTTTGTTTTATCTTGGCCATTGGGCGGTGGTCCTCTTTATTGGTCTGACTGTCATAGCCGCCCACATCAGYAGGCTCAACAAAATTGAATTCCTGCTTTTCCCCGGTATTGGCTGTTTGTATGCTTGTGCAGATCAACCGGGGAATATCTGTGACTGTCGCCAATGCTGCCGTAACGCCCATGATGGCGCAGTTTCTTGAGATAAAGAAATCCCATCGCGACGCGCTGTTGTTTTATCGCATGGGCGATTTCTATGAGATGTTCTTTGACGATGCTGTTCTGGCAGCCGAAGCGCTGGATATTGCCCTGACCAAGCGCGGCAAGCATCTGGGCAAAGACATCCCGATGTGCGGTGTCCCGGTACACGCGGCAGAGCGGTATCTGCATACGCTGATCCGCAAGGGTTTTCGGGTGGCCGTATGTGAACAGCTAGAAAACCCGGTAGAGGCGAAGAAGCGTGGCGCCAAGTCTGTCGTGAAACGTGGCGTTGTTCGGTTGGTCACACCAGGAACCCTGACCGAAGATTCSCTGYTRGARGCSCGNCSGCAWNAATTWTCTGRCSGCMTWYGCSGAAKTRCGKGRKAMMGSKGCKYTGGCMTGGGYRGATATWTCAACYGGCGMGTTYCACGTKATGGRCTGCCCGTTRGTTCGCCTGTCACCRGARCTGGCCAGATTGGCACCAAGGGAATTRGTCGTGTCAGCCAGTAAAGAGGCTGAACTGGCCTTATTAGTCTCTGATTCCAGTGCGGCCCTGACCCCGTTATCGCCAGCCAGCTTTGATAGTACCGCAGCTGAAAAACGGCTGAATGCGCTGTTCAAAGTTGGCTCACTGGACGCATTCGGCCAGTTCGACCGGGCCCAAACCGCTGCCATGGGCGCAATCGTTGATTACCTGGACATCACTCAAAAGGGCAATCTGCCCYTGTTGCGCCCGCCAATCCGCGAGGCCACCGGTGGCATTATGCAGATCGATGCCGCAACCCGGCGAAATCTGGAATTGACCCATGGGATGATGGGTGGACGTGATGGATCACTGCTTAGCGTAATTGATCGCACACTAACCGCCGCCGGCGGTCGTCTGCTGGAGCGCCGCCTGTCCAGCCCGTCGCGGGATCTAAGCGCCATTCATACGCGACAAGATGCCGWTGGTTTCATGTTGGAATCTCCCCGCATGCGTGAAAGCCTGMGCGAAGATCTGCGAAAATCCCCCGATATGGATCGCTCTCTTTCCCGTCTGGCACTGGAACGCGGCGGCCCCCGTGATCTGGCCGCTATCCGGGGTGGGTTGATTCAAGCGTCACAAATTGCCAAAAGATTTTCTGATCAGGACGTTCCCGAATTGATTTCTGGCGCCGCCAAAGATTTGGTGRGTCACGATGATCTGATCAATCTGCTTGAACTGGCTCTTGTCGCCGATCCGCCGCTGTTAATCCGTGACGGCGGATATATCGCGACCGGCTACAATTCGGAACTGGATGAGGTCCGCCAGTTACGTGATGAAGGGCGTAGCGTAATCGCCGGGATGCAGGCCGATTATGCTGGTCAGACGGGAATTTCTACGCTGAAAATCAAGCACAATAATGTGCTGGGTTATTTCATCGATGTTACCGCAACGCACGCCAAAAAGATGCTGTCGCTACCGCTGTCGGAAACCTTCATCCACCGTCAGACCACAGCCAATGCTGTTCGTTTTACCACCGTCCCATTGTCGGAAATGGAAACCAGAATTCTGAACGCGGGCAACCATGCGTTAGAAATCGAAAAGCGGCTCTATTCCGCCCTGACAGAGGCAATATTGAATAATTCCACCTCGATTGGTGTCGCCGCCAAAGCCCTGTCAGAGATCGATCTGGCCACAGCTTTGGCAGAGCTGGCAGCGACAGAAAACTGGTGCCGCCCGTTGGTGGATGACAGCCGCGCTTTTTTGGTGGAAGGCGGTCGTCACCCGGTGGTCGAAACAGCGCTGAAGAAACAAAGCAGCACGCCTTTCATTGCCAATGATTGTCTGTTGGCGGATGGATCACAGGGCGCTGATATTTGGCTGCTAACCGGCCCCAATATGGCGGGTAAGTCAACTTACCTCCGCCAGAACGCTTTGATCGCATTACTGGCACAGATGGGTTCATATGTACCGGCAACGACAGCGCATATCGGGTTGGTTTCCCAGCTATTTTCCCGTGTCGGTGCTTCTGACGATCTGGCCCGTGGGCGCTCTACCTTCATGGTGGAAATGGTTGAAACCGCTGCCATCTTAAATCAGGCCGACGATCGGGCGCTGGTAATTCTTGACGAAATTGGCCGCGGAACGGCAACCTATGACGGGTTGTCGATTGCCTGGGCAACACTGGAGCATCTGCACGACGTGAACCAKTGYCGCGCCTTKTTCGCCACTCACTATCACGAAATGACATCACTGGCSGAAAAGCTGGCAGGCGTCGAAAATGCAACCGTTACGGTTAAAGAGTGGAAAGGCGATGTAATTTTCCTGCATGAGGTCCGCAAAGGTGCGGCTGATCGGTCTTATGGTGTGCAGGTCGCCCGACTGGCTGGCCTGCCAGACGCTGTTGTAGAACGCGCCCGGATTGTGCTGGAAGCCCTGGAAAAAGGTGAGCGCGAAGGTGGAAACGCAAAACAGGCGCTGGTTGACGATCTGCCACTGTTTTCCCAAACGCCCGGCCCTGCCCCAACAAAACCCGGACCATCGGCGGCCGAMGAAATGCTCAYCGGGATACATCCCGATGAGCTGACACCAAAACAGGCGTTAAGTCTTATTTATGAACTGAAAGACCTTACGAAGAAGGGGTCGAACTAACGCCAACCTGCGCCGGACGCAGCAGGCGATCATGCAGCATAAAGCCTTCGGTCATAACCTGAATAATATCACCKGATTTTGTACCGGGCAGCGCCGCTTCAAACATTGCTTCGTGGTTTTGTGGATCAAACCTGTCGCCAATYTGCGGTGCGATGACTTCCATGCCGTGTTTCTGAAATACGTTCAGTATTTCACGCATTGTCAGCTCAACACCTTCAAGCAGGGCTTTGGAGCTTTCACGCTGTTCGTCAGTAACGGTATCAAGCGCGCGTTTCAGGTTATCATAAACCGGCAGCATATCGCGGGCCAGTTTTGAGCCACCGTATTGTTCGGCCTCGCGCCGGTCTCGCTCCCCACGTTTGCGGGAATTTTCAGCTTCAGCCAGCACGCGCATAAACCGGTCGCGCATATCGTCGCGCTCAGCCCGGGCTTGTTCCAGYTCATCMACTTCTTCGACGAATATCTCTTCGTCGCCACCCAAAGATACTGGCTTGGCCTCTTCTGCTTCGAACTCGCCTTCAAGCTCTTCAATAAATTCTTCTTTGGCTTTAGCCATTTTTTTGCGTCCTTTAGTCCCGACCCGATAGCAAGTTACCAATTAACTGCGCCGTGTAGTCAACGATTGGCACAATCCGCCCATAGTTCAGGCGAGTCGGACCAATAACCCCGACTGCGCCAATTATTTTTCGATCAGAGTTCATATAAGGAGATACGACCAAAGAGCTACCCGAAAGTGAAAAAAGTTTGTTCTCAGAGCCGATAAAAATGCGCACTCCCTCGCCTTTTTCGGTCAATTCCAGAAATTCTGCTATGTCCCGCTTCCGTTCAAGGTCATCAAACAGGGTTCTGATACGTTCCAGGTCCTGTTCTTCGCCCTCTRCTTCTACCAGATTTGCGCGACCCCGGACGATCAAACGCTCATACGAATCGCCTTCCCCGTCCCAAAGCGCCATGCCATTTTCGACCATTTCACGCGCAAGGCTATCCAGTTCCTGTCGGTGCGCCTGAATTTCGCTTCGTATRCTACCCATCAGCTCACTCAGGGTTTTACCTTCCGCCAGCATATTCAGAAAATTCGCCGCCTCACGCATTGACGACGGAGTCTGACCAGGTGGTGGCGTGAAAACACGGTTTTCAACATGACCATCCGCCTGAACCARAACAACCAATGCACGATCTGGCGCAAGACTGACAAATTCTATGTGTTTGATCGGGGCCTCATGCTTGGGCGTCAGAACCAGACTGGCCCCTTGCGTCAACCCGGACAGCGCCGATCCGACACGATCCAACATAGACCCCACATCAGTTTCATTTGAGCCAAGAGTCGCGTCAATTTTTTCCTGATCGCTTGCGTCTAACTGGCCGACTTCCAGCAGACCGTCAACGAACAACCTTAATCCGGTATGTGTCGGGATACGTCCGGCTGAAATATGCGGGGAACTTAGAAGTCCAAGGTACTCCAAATCCTGCATCACATTTCGAATTGTCGCTGCACTGACTTTTTCGCGCAGGCTACGCGTCAGCGTGCGTGAGCCGACAGGATCACCGGATTCAAGATACCCCTCAACCACGCACCGAAATACCTCGCGTGTGCGGTCRTTCATATCGGAGATCAGATTCTTTTCGTCGGCCATTAGCATCCACTTCAAAACCGTCATCTATCTAAGGCGTTTGCCCGGCAGACGTCAATCGGGGTTGCACCACTTGGCTCTGCGCTTGTATGTGGGCACACCCGCAGATGAAAAGGATTATCCATGCGCCCTTCAGGCAGAGAAACCAATGTAATGCGCCAGATTTCTATTGAAACCGGTGTGACCAAACATGCCGAAGGGTCTTGCATGATCAAAATCGGCGATACCCATGTATTATGTACGGCATCACTGGAAGCACGCGTCCCTCCGTTTCTGAAAAATACCGGGCTTGGCTGGGTAACGGCTGARTACGGCATGCTGCCCCGGTCAACCGGCTCACGTATGCGCCGGGAAGCAGCAGCTGGTAAGCAAGGTGGGCGGACAGTAGAAATTCAGCGCCTTATTGGGCGCTCGCTTCGGGCTGGTGTTGATCGGGTGGCCTTGGGTGAGCGTCAGATAACCGTCGATTGCGATGTAATTCAGGCTGATGGCGGTACCCGATGTGCGGCAATTACCGGGGGTTGGGTTGCCCTGCGCCTGGCCGTAAACAAGTTGATGAAAGCCGGGGATGTCATTTCTGATCCGCTGCTGGACCCTGTGGCGGCGATWAGTTGCGGGATTTATGCCGGACAGCCAGTGCTTGACCTCGATTATCCTGAAGACAGCGAAGCAGGCGTTGACGGGAATTTTGTTATGACAGGCAGCGGCCAACTGATTGAAATTCAGATGTCCGCCGAGGGGTCAACATTTTCACGCGACCAGATGGGAAAACTGCTGGACCTGGCCGAAAAGGGTGTAGGCGAANTGGTAGGCGCGCAATTGGCGGCTGTAGCCTGACATGCGCAAATTTGACGGCAACACTTTGGTAATCGCATCCCACAATAAGGGAAAACTGCGTGAAATTGCCAAGCTGGTGTTGCCGTTTGGTGTTATCCCGCTTTCCGCTGCCAAGTTCAATTTGGAAGAACCAGAAGAAACCGAAGACAATTTTGCCGGGAACGCCCGAATCAAAGCCCACTTTGCGTCAAAGGCTACCGGCCTGCCCGCACTTTCAGATGACAGCGGCATTACCGTTGAMGGGTTAAATGGTGCGCCCGGTGTTTACACTGCGGACTGGGCGGAAACACCAACTGGGCGCGATTTCCCTATGGCCATGTCCAAGGTCTGGAGCCTGCTGGAACTTCAGGGCATCCCTGAACCCCGAACTGCGCAGTTCCGCTGCACCCTGTGTTTGGCATGGCCCGACGGTCACGACGAAATATTCGAAGGTATCGCTAGTGGTCGACTGGTCTGGCCAATGCGCGGTGAGCTTGGGTTTGGTTTTGATCCCATTTTCATGCCGGACGGTGAAACCGAGACATTTGGTGAAATGGACCCKGASAAAAAACACGCSATRAGCCACCGCGCCGATGCCTTTGCCAAACTTGTCGCTGGCTGCTTTGCCTGAGGATTGGCAACAGGGCGGCTTTGGGCTCTATATCCATTGGCCGTATTGCAAAGCGAAATGTCCGTATTGTGATTTCAACTCTCATGTAGCGGCGGAAATTGACCAATCGCGCTGGAATAGTGCCTATATTTCGGAAATTCAACGCATAGGTGCCCAAACAGAAAACCGGGTTCTTAACAGTGTGTTTTTTGGCGGCGGCACGCCGAGTTTGATGGATCCAGAGCTTGTTGCCTCAATTCTGGACACGGTGCGAGCGACCTGGCGAATATCAAATGATATTGAAATCACTCTGGAGGCAAATCCAACATCTGTTGAAGCGGACAAGTTTCTCGGTTTTCACGATGCAGGCGTAAACCGGGTTTCTATGGGCATTCAGGCGCTGAATGATCCCGATCTAAAAGCACTGGGACGGCTCCATACGGTAAAAGAAGCACGAGACGCCTTTGATCTGGCGCGCAATACGTTCAAGCGGGTCAGTTTTGACCTGATTTACGSCCGTCAGAACCAAACTCTTGCTCAATGGCGCGCTGAACTAGACGAAGCGCTGAGCATGGCAGCCGACCACCTRTCACTTTATCAGCTTACAATTGAACCGGGCACTGCATTTGGCGATCGTCAGGCAATTGGCCGGCTAAAAGGGTTACCGGATGAGGACGCCGCAGCCGACATGTATTTTATTACTCAGGAATTATGCGAACGCGCCGGCCTGCCCGCCTACGAAATTTCAAATCACGCAGCCAAAGGCAATGAATCCCGCCATAACCTGATTTACTGGCAGGGYGGMGATTATGCCGGGATCGGTCCCGGCGCACATGGTCGCCTGACTTTGGGAGGTCAGAGGTTTGCAACCGATACCCCATTGTCGCCAAATGCCTGGTTGGAGCGGGTTGAAAAKARMGGCTCGGGAGARAACCCTMAAWCAAARGTRTYACCKGTTGATCAAGCYGGTGAGTATCTGATGATGGGRMTRMGGCTRCGCRAMGGYYTGTCGCTYTCRCGGCTGRAKRRTATGCACAAAGAAGCTGTAAAYTTAMATAAAATCAATATGTTACAAGAATTATCARTGATCCGGGTTGAGGATGACAGGCTATTCGCCACACCCAAAGGGCGCCCGATTCTTAATGCTATCATTCGTGAACTGTTGATCGAAAACCARGTATAAATATTACCCSGCAGACATTAGTCTGCATAACTCGTCCAGCTCATCCATATCCTTATATTTGATCACAACCTGYCCGCTGCCGTYRCTGGWTTTATGATCAATTGAAACCTTCATTTTCAGATTTGCAGACAGATCATTTTCCAGTGCCAATGTATCAGCATCTTTCGATTTAACTGGCGCTTTTTGGGGTGCTTTGCCCGGTTTTGCTCTTTTCACCAGCAGTTCAGTTTCCCGAACCGAAAGCCGGTTTCTAATGACTTCGCCAGCCAGTTCCGAAGGATTATCAGCAGTAATAAGGGCTCGGGCATGACCCGCCGACAGCCTGCCATCCCGCACAAGATTCAACACACCATGTGGCAAGTTTAAAAGCCGCAGCAAGTTGGCAATGTGACTACGGCTTTTTGACAGGCCTTCCGCCAGTTTTTCCTGSGTATGCCCGAACCGGTCCATCAGTTGGCGATAACCAGTTGCCTCTTCCACCGCATTCAAATCCGCCCGCTGAACATTTTCAATTATGGCGATTTCCAGAACTTCATCGTCACTGTAGTCCCGAACAATCACTGGCAATTCATGTAGTTTCGCCAACTGTGCAGCACGCCATCGTCTTTCGCCCGCAATAATCTGGTAATCTGTTGTTTTATTTGGATTTATTCTGACAATAAGCGGCTGGAGAACGCCCTTTTCGCGAAGCGACGCGGCAAGTTCATCCAGCTTATCTTTGTCAAATTGTTGCCGCGGCTGTTCCCGGTTTGCATGTATTTTTTCAATTGGAAYGCTAAGTATGCCGCGGGCCTCATCAGACTGAGCATCMRCTTCTTGCACCGGAACAACATCCGCCATTAACGCCGATAGCCCACGTCCCAATCCGCGTTTCGCCTGNTTTTTACTGGCCATCTAACGCCCCTTGCCCTGCTTGCGCCCCTGAAGGGCAACCATTTCATTTGCCAGCGCACGGTAAGCCTGGCTGCCTTTTGATTTACTATCATAATCCAGMACYGGTAACGCATAYGATGGCGCTTCACTTATCCGGACATTCCGTGGGATTACTGTTTTGAAAACTACTTCTTTAAGATTTTCTCGCGCGTCTGTTTCCACAAGTTTTGATAGGTTATTTCGCGCGTCGTACATTGTTAAAACCACACCTTCGATCCGCAACTCAGGATTCGCGGTTTGTCTGATTTCACGGACCGTCAGCAGCAATTGTGATAGCCCTTCCAAAGCATAAAATTCACTTTGTAGCGGAACCAAAACCGAATGGGCTGCAACCATTGCATTTACAGTCAGCAAGCTAAGAGATGGCGGGCAATCTATCAGTACATAATCGAACTCATATTTATCAATACCCTTCTGACGCAATGCATCATGCAGCAAAAAGCTCCGTTTTTCGTTTGATACCATTTCAATATCTGCCGAGCTTAAATCCGTTGTCGCCGGCGCGATCCACAAACCTTCAACCATGGATTTCTGTACAACATCTTGTAGTTCTGCATCATCCAACAACAAGTCATAGGTTGTCATGGCGCGATTTTCTTTACCAACTCCAAGACCGGTTGATGCGTTTCCTTGCGGATCAAGGTCCACCAGAAGGACGTGAAAACCAAGCTCCGCCAGGGCTGCGCCAAGGTTAATTGTCGTTGTGGTTTTACCGACACCGCCCTTTTGATTCACTACTGCAATAATCTTGGGGCCAGTCGGCCGGGTTGGGTCAGACACGTTTGATGTCTCCAAGTTTAAGGATTACAGCAGCATCGTCGGTTATGCTTGCATACTCTTCGCTCTGAAACTTCCAGATTTCAAGGGCCTCATCCATTTCCCGTCGAAAAGACGCACCTTTCATAAATATTGCCCGTCCTGTCGGTTTTAAATGCTGCTCTGCGTACCCTGCTAAGATAGAAAGTGGTGCCAAAGCGCGCGCTGATATAATATCAGCATTTAGGCAATCTACATCCTCAATTCTTTTGGTAACAACTTTTGCTGTTAAGGATAGGTTCCGTATTACTGTGCGTAAAAACTCTGACTTACGGGCATCGCTCTCTACAAATGAAAATTGGTATTCTGGGTGTTTTTCAGCAGATATTACCGCAACAACCAACCCTGGAAAACCCCCTCCGGTYCCRATATCAACCCAATGCCCCGATTCTAATCGGGCTAAATCAAGGACTTGAGCGGAATCCAAAAAATGTCGGTGCCAAAGGTTGGCCAGCGTTGATTTCGCTACCAGGTTAATGGAAGGCGTCCATTTTTTTAGCAAATCGGCGTAAACAGAYAGTTTTTCGATTGTTTCACGTGAAACATTTGCTCTTTCRGCAAATTCGTCGCGGTCCATTATACTGCTTGTCTCCGGCTTTCCTGTCTTAGCTTTGCCAGAATAAGTGTCAATGCAGCTGGTGTCATCCCTTCTACACGACCTGCGTGGGCTAAAGTGGCCGGGCGGATKARGACCAGCTTTTTTGAAAGCTCGTTGGACAGACCTCCAAGCGCATCATAGTTAAAGTTTTCAGGGATTTTATGTGCTTCGTCGCGCTTTARCGCWTCTACATCACGTTGTTGGCGCGCAATATAATTCGCATAGAGCGCGTCYCTGGAYACTTGATCCCGAGTAACATTATCAATTTCCATGAGCTGAGAGTCCAACTTTACAAGCTGGTCAAACGTAACGTCCGGAAACGACAACAATTGGAACGCAGATCGTCTTGTTCCATCCTCACTGACACGAATTCCCGCCGCYTTGACATCGTGCGGTGAAAAARTTGCCGCAGTCAGCTTGTCTTTTGCATTTTTCAATGCCTCCATTTTGCGAGAATGCGCCATTTGGCGCCTGTCTGACACACACCCAATTTGTATTGCTCGATCCGTCAGGCGCTGATCGGCATTATCTGCCCGCAATGAAAGACGGAACTCTGCTCGTGACGTAAACATTCGATAAGGTTCTGTCACGCCGCGTGTAACCAGGTCATCTACCATGACACCAATATAGGAATCTGACCGGCTAAAAACAAAGTCATCTAGTCCACGGGTTCTATGTACAGCGTTCAGGCCAGCCACAAGACCTTGTGCCGCGGCCTCTTCGTAACCAGTAGTTCCGTTTATCTGACCAGCCAGAAAAAGCCCGGGGATCTCTTTCAATTCAAGCGTTGGTTTCAGTGCTCTTGGATCAACAAAGTCATATTCAATCGCATATCCTGGTTGAATAATCTCTGTTTTTTCAAGGCCTTGTATAGAATTAACGTATTGTTGCTGGACTTCGATCGGCAGAGAGGTAGAGATGCCATTTGGATAAACCGTGTGATCATTCAGGCCTTCCGGCTCAAGAAATATCTGATGGGAGCTTTTATCAGCAAACCTAACGACTTTATCTTCAATAGAAGGGCAATACCGCGGGCCAACACCATCTATTTTCCCGCCGTAGATTGCAGACCTAGTCAGGTTATCGCGGATAATAGCGTGTGTTTGCTCGTTGGTGTGGGTAATCCCACAGCTAATCTGCCGGGCAGTCGGCGCATTTGACAGGAACGAAAACATTGTCGGATCGTCGTCACCCGGCTGCATTTCCAGAATATCCCAATTGATAGTCCGCCCATCTAACCTTGGCGGCGTTCCGGTTTTCAAMCGTCCMAGMGTAAGCCCAAAATTATCTATCCGGCTAGCAAGCTTCACAGAAGCCTTGTCACCCATTCGACCACCCGAATGGGATTTGTCACCAATATGAATCTTACCCCGCAAAAAAGTCCCAACAGTAAGTACAACTGATCCACTTCGAATTTCAGACCCATCAGCCAGAATAACACCGCCAATTATCTGGCCCTGCAAAATAAAGTCAGCGACTTCGCCGTTGATGACAGTCAAATTAGCCTGATCTGCGATTTCTTTCTGAATACCGTCCCGGTACAAACGGCGATCCGCCTGCGCKCGGGGGCCCTGAACCGCTGGTCCTTTTCGCCGGTTTAATAGCCGAAACTGGATGCCCGCCGCGTCGGCTACCCGGCCCATAATTCCATCCATTGCGTCAATTTCACGAACYAGGTGCCCTTTTCCAAGCCCACCTATCGCCGGGTTACAGGACATCACCCCGATTGCGCTTTTTTTCAACGTTACCAGTGCTGTGCGCGCACCAAGACGTGCGCTGGCATGTGCTGCCTCCGCGCCAGCGTGGCCTCCTCCAACCACTACAACATCAAAATCCCAATGTTTCACGTGAAACACTCCTATTTACCGACGCAAAAACTGGCGAAAATTTCATCCAGGATGTGTTCAACGTCAACCAAACCAACCAATGAATCCAGTGCGCTGATAGCTCGCCGCAATTCTTCGGCTGCCAGTTCCGTTCTGTCGGGACCGTGTTCTATCTCAGTCTTCGACAAATCCAAAGAGCTTATTGCCCGTTCAATCGCAATTCTATGTCGTTCCCGTGTTGCAGTCGCCGCCGTTGCCGTGCGATTTTCAAGGGTGGATGTGATCCTTTGAATCAACTCGGACAGGCCCTGACCAGTAATTCCAGACACACCTGGTTCGTTTGTTTGCCGGGTATCGGCTTTACCAAATAACACTATGTCGTGTTTGGTTGGAGCTAGATCGCTATATATAGATGAATCATCCCTTAAAAATACCCGTAGATCTGCTTTCTGAGCCCGCTCAATAGCACGCTGAACACCAATCGCTTCTATTGTGTCTTCTGCCTTTCGCAGACCTGCCGTATCCAGAAATGTCACCGGCAACCCATGCAAATCCATCCGAACTTCGATCACATCCCGAGTTGTTCCGGCAATTTCAGAGGTAATCGCCGCTTCTCTACCGGCCAGCGCGTTCAAAAGCGTAGACTTCCCGACATTGGGTGGTCCAACGATTGCCACCTCAAACCCATCACGAATACGTTCAGCGACAATCGTACCATCCGCCTCAATCTGTAATTCATTCCTGACGTTTACCAAGAGTTCTTCTACCTCGGGTCGGACATCAACCGGAACGTCCTCATCCACAAAATCTATCGTTGCTTCCAGCAAGGCCGCTGCACGAATAAGTTTGCTGCGCCAAACCTCTGCCTTATCCCCCAATTCGCCAGAGAGTACCCTTAGTGCTTGTCGCCGCTGGCTTTCGGTTTCAGCATCGATCAGGTCTGCAAGACCCTCAACCTGGGTCAGRTCRAGACGTTCATTTTCCAGCGCCTGACGGGTAAATTCGCCTGGTTCCGCCATCCGCAGGCCATCCATGCCCCCAAGGGCCGCCAGCACCGCCTTAACAGTCGCCACAGAGCCGTGCAGTTGAAACTCAACCAATTCTTCGCCGGTAAAACTATGGCCGGCTGAAAAATGCAGAACCAGAGCYTGGTCCAGTACATCGCCGGCGGTATTTTTCAGATTGCGAAGCCCTGCCCGGCGCAATAGCGGCAGAGGCCCSGCCAAATTCGCACCAGCAACTAACGCGTGTGGACCGGATACCCGAATTATGGCTACCCCAGCCTTACCCCGTGCAGTCGCAAGTGCAAAAATCGTATCCATTTCGAACTAACCATTTGTTATTAAACAAATTTAGGTGTTCATTGAGTCAAAGAAATCAGAATTTGTCTTGGTTTGCTTCAACTTTGAAATCAGGAACTCAATGGCGTCCGTTGTTCCCATAGGATTCAGAATTCGCCGCAGTACGTAAGTTTTTTGCAGATTTGCTTTATCTACCAACAGCTCTTCTTTGCGAGTWCCGGACTTAAGGATATCCATCGCCGGGAAGACACGCTTATCAGCTACTTTACGATCAAGAACGATTTCGCTGTTACCGGTACCTTTGAATTCTTCAAAGATAACTTCGTCCATTCGGCTTCCGGTATCGATCAGTGCTGTTGCGACGATAGTAAGTGATCCACCTTCTTCGATATTTCTGGCGGCACCAAAGAAACGCTTGGGGCGTTGTAACGCATTGGCATCTACACCACCGGTCAAAACCTTACCGGACGAAGGYACAACGGTGTTRAACGCCCGGCCCAACCGGGTAATYGAATCGAGAAGAATGACGACATCCCGTTTGTGTTCGACAAGACGTTTAGCCTTTTCAATGACCATTTCCGACACTGCAACGTGGCGGGTCGCTGGTTCATCAAACGTTGAAGATATAACTTCGCCCTTAACTGAGCGCTTCATATCCGTAACTTCTTCTGGRCGTTCRTCAATCAACAGGACGATCAAAAAACAYTCCGGATGGTTCTTTTCAATTGAATGGGCAATGTTTTGCARGATCACTGTTTTACCKGTMCGYGGTGGCGCCACAATAAGAGAACGCTGRCCTTTACCAATCGGGGCAACCAAATCAATAATTCGGGCAGTTCGATCTTTAGCCGTCGGATCGTCAACTTCCATTGTCAGTCGTTCATCCGGGTACAGCGGCGTCAGATCGTCAAARTTAACTTTRTGAAGTGATTTATCCGGGTCTTCAAAATTGATCAGTACAATTTTGGTAATTGCAAAATACCGTTCACTATCATTCGGCGCCTGAATAACACCATCAACTGTGTCACCCGTGCGCAACGAATTATTGCGGATCATATCTGGAGATACATAGATATCATCGGGGCCAGACAAATAATTTGCCTCTGGTGAGCGTAAATATCCGAAACCATCCTGGCGGACTTCCAGCACACCGACGCCAGAAATTTCCCATCCATCATCTGCGCGTTCTTTGAGGATCGAAAACATCATCTCACCCTTACGCATGGACGAGGCATTTTCGATTTCCAGATCTTCAGCCATTTCTAAAAGATCTTTTGGGCTTTTAGCCTTAAGCTCGGACAGGTGCAGAGTTTCAGTTGTCATGGGAATATTCCAAAGACCAGTCAATTTGACAGGTGGTCATATCAATAGTGGGAAATTTACACGGTCGGACGACCGATGCGCTGCTAGATAGTCGCCCTTAAAGCATGAGTCAACAATTCTTCAAAAAGGTCGTGCGATAACGGATACCACAATGATAATCAGCAGCACTGTAGGMACTTCRTTCATCAAACGAAACTGACGGCCAGTGACCGTAACATCGCCACGAATAAAATCTTTCCGCCGTTTACCAAGCCAATGGTGAAACCAKGTCATAACCAATACTGCGGCGGCTTTGGTCCAGGGCCAGACAAAGCTCCAATCTACAATTCCAGGTGTAAAAACTAACARTAATCCGAAGATCCATGTCGCTGTCATCGCCGGGTTCATAATRACCCGCAGTAATTTCAATTCCATCATCTGGAACAACGCATCKGTTTTGCCCTTAAGCGCAACCTGTTCAATGTGATGAACAAAAAGTCTTGGAAGATAAAACAGGCCAGCCATCCATGATATCACCGAAATCACATGCAGTGACTTTACCCAAGGGTAAGCCGAGATCAGAAAATCACCCATCTTTTCTTAGCCCTTTTAATATTGTCCCGACTCTATCTAATAAAAGAAATAAGAAAGAGAAAGATGTTGATTATGTAGGGTCGGTGGATAACAGGGATTAATGAGTTGCCAACATTTTCGTTAACAGGGTGAATATTWTTCACAAGTAAAAACAGATATATTATAAACCCAATATTTGGATTTTAATTGTTTAATTATAATAAGTTAAAAACGGGTTTGTTTGTGCAGACTGTGGATAATTCCGGGATAAATCCGTAGGTTTCCGGTTTTCCACAGCATCAATTTTAAACTATCCTGTGTGGATAAAAGATCAGGAAAACTTGACAAACTTTGGYGAAACAGGATSACCATTCARCTATGACCGATATCCACATTTTYCCCCCCAGATTSCAACGCAATTTATCCACAGAGATATCGTYGTGAAGGARGCCGTCATCCTTGCGTCTGGATCGGAAATTCGAAAGCAGCTCTTGAATGGCGCTGGGGTTTCGTTCGATGTTGCAATKGCCAATATTGATGAACATTCGATCAYAGCRGCGATGATYGAAACGGGCTCTGGGYCTAARAATATTGCGRMCGCYCTRGCCAAAGCAAAGGCCCTGAAAATTAGYGMGATGAASCCAGGWGCRCTGGTGATTGGCTGTGATCAGGTATTGGAATGCAACGGTGAWATATTCAATAAGCCGGCCGATAAAGCTGATGCCCTTGCCCAGCTGGAAAAGCTGATTGGAAAWCAGCACAACCTGATCTCTGCSGYTGTTGTTTACCAGAACGCCCAACCTTTGTGGCGGCATGTATCAGCTGTTGAAATGCACATGCGTAACACTTCCCAGCAATACCTGGCCGATTATGTTGAGCGTAACTGGCTAAGCATCCAACATTCTGTAGGGTGYTACAAACTTGAAGAAGAAGGGTCCAGGCTGTTTACCAGCGTAAAGGGTGATTATTTCAGCGTTCTGGGCTTGCCGTTGATAGAGTTGCTTGGCTATCTGACCGATAGAGGAGWGTTGCCCGGATGAGTACATCAAAAATTCCACTWGCGGGTGTTATTGGATCRCCAGTTTCRCACAGYCGTTCACCGGCACTACATTCCCATTGGCTGCRGGTTAATGGGATACGTGGCCATTATATTCCGATGGATATTTCCCATGCTGACCTKGCTGACGCTTTGAAGGYAATGCCAAAACTGGGTTTTGTCGGGGCAAACGTCACGATTCCGCATAAAGAARCGGTTCTTGGGTTAGCAGATGTTGTAACAGATCGCGCGGCGCTTATTGGCGCTGCAAATACCCTGATATTTCGCAACGACGGAAAAATTCATGCCGACAACACCGATGGCTATGGATTTATTGAAAACCTTCGGCTCGGGGCCCCGGAATGGGACGCAAAATCAGGTGTTGCTGCTGTATTTGGCGCCGGGGGTGCTGCCAGAGCAGTTTTGGCATCTTTGCTGGATGTTGGCGTTCCTACGATACGGTTATCTAACAGAACTAAGGCCCGCGCGGATGCGCTGCGGGCTGAATTTGGTTCCAAGATCGAAGTGTTTGATTGGGTGCAGGCTGGCAACATGTTGGATAACGCGACATTGGTCGTTAATGCCAGCTCACTTGGAATGCCGGGAAAACCCGATCTAAGAGTACCGCTGGACGCACTATCCAAAACCGCTGTCGTCACCGATCTGGTATATACCCCGTTGGAAACAGGTTTGTTGCGCCATGCAGCAGAAATCGGCTGTACCACGGTGGACGGGCTAGGCATGTTAATTCATCAGGCCGCCCCCGGATTTGAGCGCTGGTTTGGTATTCGTCCAACTATCGACGATGAAACCCGACGTGTTGTGCTTGGTTCATGACCGGGCGGGCGCCGTTTGTAATAGGGCTGACAGGTTCAATCGGCATGGGTAAGACAACAACAGCCAAAATGTTTGCTGATGAAGGTATACAAGTTTGGGACGCAGATGAGGCCGTTGGCAGATTATATGCAAAAGGCGGCGCAGCAGTAGSCGTGATAGCGCAACTTTATGCTCCAGCTATTCAGGATGGCTCGGTTAACCGAGATGAATTGCGACGCTGGATTACAGAAGATAAAACGGCGCTGAAAAGACTTGAATCAGTTGTTCATCCACTTGTCGCAACAGATCGTGCCGCATTTTTAGAATCTGCGACGTCGCCTATCGTTGTATTGGATATTCCGCTTTTGTTTGAAACAGGATTGAACACAGATTTAGATATGGTCGTTGTTGTATCCGCGCCTGAGGATGTTCAACGTGAACGCATAATGCAGCGCCCCGGAATGACAGAGGCGACATTTAAAATGCTTTTGTCCAAGCAAATGCCAGATCAGGAAAAACGCAAGCGAGCAGATTTCGTGATTTCTACCCTTACCCTTGAAGCTGCCCGAGAGGCGGTGCAGAACCTGATTAAGCGGGTTAGGGAAAACATAGCGAATGCGTGAAATCGTCCTGGATACTGAAACCACAGGGTTTGATCCTGAAAATGGCGATAGGATCGTGGAAATTGGCGCCGTCGAATTGCTGAACCACTTGCCGACCGGGCGCACATATCACCAATATATAAACCCGGAACGATCAATGCCCGAAGGCGCTTTTGAAGTTCACGGGCTCGGTGACGATTTCCTGCGCGATAAACCGGTATTTGCCAAGGTTGGTCAGGCTTTTCTGGAATTCATTAGTGATTCACAACTGGTGATCCACAACGCATCATTTGATATGAAATTTTTGAATGCAGAATTGGGYTGGATAAACCTTCCCCCTATTCCGATGGCGCAATCTCTTGATACGCTGGCGATCGCACGTAAGAAATTTCCCGGGTCACCTGCATCCCTTGATGCGCTGTGCAGGCGTTTTGGTATCGACAATTCGTCCCGTACTCTACACGGAGCCTTGCTGGACAGTGAAATATTGGCAGAAGTTTATCTGGAGCTTATCGGGGGCCGCCAACCAGGTTTTGGACTGGCAGGCTCAACCGCTGCAACAACCAGCTCGGGGGAAGAACAGGTATGGCGYCCACAGGCGCGACCCGCACCATTGCCAAACAGGATAACAAAAGAAGAAGCCGCCGCCCATACAGTCTTTGTAGACGGCTTGGGCGACGGCGCTTTATGGAAGAAAATGCGAAGAAACTAGGATTTTTTCGTTTCTGCTTCAGTCTGGGCTTTTTTCGCAAGCTCGGCCTGATGCGCCAGGTTTTGGCGATACAGTGCAACCCAGTCAATTGTATCAAGATTAAGCNGWRSGWAGCSWYSMTSKYGAMTANWRTMATGCMYRMTGMGMMKCSMRMACGSGMWSAKMATCCGCGGGCATTCAATCATCAGAAATGGGTGCATTTGCTCGTTTGGCACGTTTTCGATATGAAAAATGCCACCGTAATCAAGCTCCATCAGAAAAAGGCTGTCGCCTGATTCCTTGTTTTTTGCCATGATCTTGAAGGTACAGTTAACTTCGAACTGGTGGTCACCGGTGCGTTTTTTGCCATCAAGACTTACCTGAACATTTATGTCTGGTGTCGTATCGCCAGATATGCCCTTTTGGGCGACGATATTTTCAAACGACATATCGCGAATAAACTGCCCCAGAACTTTCATCTGCACCTGAGGCGCTTCTTCAGGTTTAGCAGCGCCATTATTTTCGGCTTTGTCGGCCATTAAGAATCTCCATCAAAATAGGTCGCGCTGTTCCTATCAGGTCGTGCGCAAGGGCTCAATGCTTGGTCCAGCCTGAATTTCCGGGTGCAGACGATTCATTTGCGGGATCAACCTCTTCAAACTCACCGTCTATCACCCCGCCACCAAAATCTGGCCGGCGAGGCGCAGAGGTGGTGCTGGAAAATCCCTGAATATTTACCCGGGCGCGGATGTAAGAATATACCGCGCTGCGTATTGCCGGAACCAGCAAGGCAAAGCCAACAGCATCAGTGAAAAACCCAGGGGTTAGTAAAAGCGCCCCGGAAAACAGGATCATCGCCCCGTGAGCCAATGGTTCTGTCGGATCACGCATTTCATTTATCGACGAACGAACCTGACCCATTGCCAGCACGCCCTGACTACGGATTAGTCTGGTTCCCAGAAACGCCGTAAGGATTACAATTGCAAGCGTCGGCCACAGGCCAATAATACCGCCAACTTGAATAAATAGGGCGATTTCAATCAGCGGGACCGCCAAAAAGAGTATAAATAACCACATAACAACCTCTTGTTATCATTCAGTGCCGTGGTGGACTTGACCTCGGGCCTGCCTTACATAAGTGCCAACTGAGCCCGTTACCAGCCATTCATCATCTGCGAGGTAAAGATGAACTCTGCCGTCATCCAGCTTCTGGTTCTTGCCGGAATTGCTATATTCTTGATACTGCGACTGAAAAATGTCCTTGGAACCCGTGATGGGTTCGAAAAACCACCATTAGCCGCACCGGTCCGAAAATCGGCCCGGGGCAATCTGGAGGTGATTGAAGGTGGCGCGGACCGCGACATCATCGATCACGTCAAAGAAGGCAGCAAAGAAGCAAAAGCCCTTACCGCAATGAAAGTGGCCGAGCCGGAATTCAATGTTTCTGAATTTCTTGGCGGCGCACGCGGTGCCTATGAAATGATCCTGATGGCTTTTGAGCATGGTGATATGGACAAGATTAAACCCTTCCTGTCTGATGAAGTCTTCGAAAGCTTTTCGGACGTCGTTGAATCGCGTGAAAAACAAGGTCTAAAGATCGAAGCGACGTTTATCGGTGTGCGCGAACTGACCCTGAAGGGGGCAGAATTYGACGAAGTCACGCGCGATGGCGAAGTGACGGTAAAGTTTGTCGGGGAAATGACATCTGTTGTGCGCGATAAGGCGGGTGAAATTGTCGAAGGTAATCCGAGCGAGATTAAGCGTCAAAAAGATGTCTGGACCTTTGCCCGAAAAATGGGTGCAAACGATCCGAACTGGCAACTGGTCGCTACCGGGGGATGAAACGTGGGCTGYTGGCGGCAATTGTCGTGGCRTGTTTTGCCATGACGCCSGTAGCGGCCAAACCCGATGCAACCTACACCATACTTTCGTTCGATGATCTTGATGGCTGGCTGGAAGATAACCATCAGGCTGCCCTGACCGCTTTTCAGGAAACCTGCGGTGATTTTAGGGATACCCAATGGTCGTCAATTTGTGCACTGGCGACCAGCCAGCCGAATGCCCGGGTGTTTTTTGAGCTGCTTTTTCGCCCGGTTTTGATTGAAGACGGTGAGCCGGGCCTATTTACCGGATATTTTGAACCGGAACTTTCCGGATCACGGCGGCGGAGCCAGCGATATCGGTACCCTATTTATCAGAAACCACCCGAATTAACCGAGGGCGCACTCTGGTATACGCGCAAGCAGATTGAATCCCAGCAGCTTTTGGCCGGGCGTGGATTGGAAATAGCCTGGGTCGATGATCCGGTGGAAGTTTTCTTTTTGCAAATACAGGGTTCGGGCCGGGTTCGATTAACCGATGGTTCAATAATCCGGGTTGGATTTGGTGGGTCCAATGGTCATTCCTACCGCTCAATCGGAGAAGAGTTGGTGCGCAGAGGTATTTACCAACCCTATCAGGTTTCAGCGCAGGTGATCCAAAACTGGGTCCGTCGAAACCCGCTTAGGGGTGTTGGATTACTGCACACTAACCCGTCGTATGTTTTCTTTCGCGAGCTGCGCGGACTTTCCCCTGATAAAGGCCCCCTTGGCGCTATGAACCGATCAATCACACCAAACAGAACAGTCGCGGTTGATCCTTCTTTTGTTCAACTGGGGTCCCCGGTCTGGGTAGAAAAAGGTGGCGCGAACGGTTTTAGACGGCTGATGGTCGCACAGGATACTGGTTCGGCCATCAAAGGAGCGCAACGCGGCGATATCTTTTTTGGAACAGGACTGGACGCTGGCAAGGCAGCGGGAAAGTTGCGAGATCCGGGGCGGATGGTTGTCTTGATGCCAATTGATATGGCCTATGCGCGGGCCGACGGATTAGAACAATGACCTCGCGAAAACCGCGCGGACTACGCCCTGATGAAGAAGAATTGTGGGAAAAAATCCGCAAAAGCGCGATACCCCTACACCCCCAAAAGAGACAGGCACTGACTGTCGCTATAGAGAAAGTGGCAAAAAAGCCCGAGCGTACCGAAATCCACCGATTTCGCGTTGGGCAGTCAGTGCTTTCAAAACCGCAACCCGCCTACAATTCAACTAGTCTGCCGGATCATATTGTGGGTGGYCCACTGCTTATGGATCACAAGAGCTTTGGCCGGATGAAAAAGGGGAAATTGTCACCCGAAGCGCGGATTGATCTGCATGGGATGACGGTTGCGCAGGCACATCCGGTTTTGATTGGGTTCATTCTGGATGCCCATAGCAAAGGGTTGCGTCTGGTGCTGGTGATTACAGGCAAAGGCCGCGCGAGCAGAGATAACGGCCCTATCCCGACACAAATGGGTATTCTGAAACATCAGGTTCCCCACTGGCTAAGCGTCGCGCCAATAAAATCCGTCGTTCTGCAAGTGAGCGAGGCGCATCTGAAACACGGTGGTTCCGGTGCCTATTATGTTTACTTACGCCGACACAGGTAACAATGGCCGGGCCTTTATCACAGCAATCGTGGTCAACGCAGATGCAAATACAAAATAGACGGCAATACCAACAGTTTGATCCGGGAAATCTACACCGCGATCAATAAGCCAACCCGAAACACCGGGCCCGATGGCAGATCCGAAGACGATAACAGCCGCCGCTACCGCCTTAATTGACCCAAGAAACCTTGTACCACAATGCTCTGCCCAGAAYGCCCCGACCAACGTGTTGCCAATACCACCCGCAACGCCAATCAACATCATACCGATAGCCGCAAAGAACAGAGAATTGGCCCAGCCGATTACCAAAAAACCAGCGATGAAAGGAAGCAGGTAATAGGGCATCAAACGATTGGTGCCAAAGTGGTCGATAAACCAGCCTGTCGCGATTGTAGTTACAATTACCGCACCCACGTGAAGCGGAAAGAGCGCTACAAATTCCAAATGCGTCCAGCCTTTGACTTCGGCAATGTGTACCTGTTGAAAAAATAACGCAGTGCTCCACGCGGCCGGCCCAAGAAGGGCGGGAACCATCAGCCAAAACAGCCAGTGCCGCAAAACATCCGACCGCTTCCAGTGRATGCCATTCATACCTGTGGCCTGGGATTCATTGGAAATCGATTTTGGTGTCCGTTCTTTTTGCAATAAGAGCCAAATAACCGGCGCAGAAACCAGCGCCATCGCGGCCGCCGCAACCCAAAGCCATCTCCAATCTACAAAGGCCAGCAACGCCACAAAGATAACTGGCAGCACAGCGCTACCGAATGAATTCCCCAAAGAWGCAACAGACATCGCCCGTCCGCGGGTTTTGGTAAACCAGCGCGCGGTRGCAACCATGCCAATGTGGCTCATCATGCCCTGACCAGTAAAACGGAGCGCAAAAATTATYGGAACMAGAGCCCAGGCAGCGCCAACAGAGGCCATCGCCAGACATGAGATTGCCAGAAATATTAAGAYCACAGGGCCGAGAACCCGGACCCTAAAATGATCAACCAGTATGCCACCCCAAACCATGGCTACAGCGGATATGGTTGTGCCCAGCGTATAAATTCCGCCCCAAGCGCTGTGTGATAAACCAAATTCAGCGCGGATTTCACCGGCAAAAACTGAAATGAAAAATGTCTGCCCGTAGCTGGATGAAAATGTCACCAGCATAGCGGCTAACAACCACCGGGAATTTTCGCGTAAAAATTGTAAATAACCCATACTCTCGTTTCCCCGAAATCTTGGGGGAATGTAAGAGCATCAGAGCATATAACGACCGATATCGGCAGACTTGGCTATATCGCCCAGGTGCTTTTCGACAAAAGCGGCGTCCACAGTTACTTTATCCCCCGGCCTGTCTGGCGCAGTAAAGGAAAGTTCTTCGAACACTCTTTCCAACACCGTATAAAGCCGTCTTGCGCCAATATTTTCAATGCTTTGATTTACCTCGGCCGCGATATGCGCAAGGGCCTGAATACCATCCTTTTCGAACGTAACCGTGACATCTTCAGTACCCATCAGCGCCGTGTATTGCAGGGTTAGCGCGTTGTCGGTTTCGGTCAGGATACGAACAAAATCGTCTTCCGTTAGCGCGCGCAGTTCAACCCGGATTGGCAAGCGCCCCTGTAGTTCTGGCAACAGGTCGGAAGGTTTGGCGATATGAAAGGCACCAGATGCAATAAATAGCACATGGTCRGTTTTGACCGGACCGTGCTTGGTKGAAACSGTGGTRCCTTCGATCAAGGGCAATAAATCACGCTGCACCCCTTCCCGGCTGACCTCGCCACCGCGGGAATCTGAACGGGCACAGACTTTGTCGATCTCATCCAGAAATACGATGCCATTTTGCTCAACGGCTTCAATCGCCTTTTTGTTGATTAATTCGTCATCCAACAGCTTGTCGGCCTCTTCGCTAACCAGAAGTTTATAGCTCTCGGCRACMGWYAACTTGCGACGCACCGTGCGCCCCTGAAACGCCTTGCCAAACATGTCACCAAGATTCATTCCGCCACCCATCTGACCGGGTTGTCCGGGTATTTCAAACATCGACATCGGGTTGGAATTGTCGCTTAGCTCCAGTTCAATTTCCGTATCATCCAGTTCACCGCGTTTAAGTTTGTCACGGAACATGTTCAATGTTTGCTCGCGGGCGTTCTCACCTGCTATCGCTGCCAGCACCCGGCTTTCAGCTGCTTTATGCGCCTTCGCCTTAACATCTTCGCGCATCTGCTCGCGGGTCATTGCAATGGCGTCTTCCACCAGATCGCGGATGATCTGTTCCACATCGCGTCCGACATAGCCCACTTCGGTAAACTTCGTTGCCTCGACCTTGATAAATGGTGCGCGTGCAAGCTTGGCCAAACGACGACTGATTTCAGTTTTACCAACGCCGGTGGGGCCGATCATCAGAATATTCTTTGGGTAGACCTCTTCGCGCAGATCGTCAGATAGCTGCTGACGCCGCCAGCGATTACGCAGCGCCACCGCAACAGCACGCTTTGCATCATTCTGACCAATAATAAACCGATCTAATTCGGATACAATTTCACGAGGGGTCAAATCGGTCATTTTTTAATCTTTTCCACGGTTAAGTTGCCGTTGGTGTAAACACAGATATCGGCTGCAATTGCCATTGCTTTGCGGGCTACTTCTTCGGCAGAATCTTTTGATTCCATCATTGCGCGTGCCGCAGCCAGTGCGAAATTTCCACCAGATCCRATGGCAGCAACATCGTGTTCCGGCTCCAGAACGTCACCAGCGCCGGTAATAATCAGYAAWGCYTCRCCRTCKGTAACRATCARCATYGCCTCTAGYTTTTGCAGATATTTRTCKGTGCGCCAGTCTTTCGCCARCTCAATCGCGGCGCGGGCCAATTGCCCCGGTGTTGCTTCCAGTTTGGTTTCCAGACGCTCAAGCAATGTRAAYGCGTCAGCAGTTGAACCGGCAAACCCYGCAACAACGTCATGGCCGCCAGACGTCAAACGACGAACCTTACGCGCTGTCCCTTTAAGGATCGTCGGGCCAAGGCTGACCTGCCCGTCGCCGGCTATTACTACTTCGCCATTCTTTCGAACCCCGATAATCGTTGTTCCGTGCCATCCAGGAAACTGATCGTCCGCCATTTCTGCCTCCGTTACTGTTGCTCAGAGATATAGGTATATGTATCGGCACCGATCAATGGTTTAGACAGCATATAAAATGAAAAAAGGGCGCCGAAGCGCCCGAATTTACATATTGTTAACGACTTAGATCGCTTCTTCTATCCAGCTTTGTAATACCGCTTTGGGTGCGGCACCGGTTTTGTTTGAAACCACTTCGCCACCTTTGAAAAGGAACAGCGCCGGAATGCCGCGAACGCCCAACTGAGCGGGTGAATTCGGGTTTTCATCGACGTTGACCTTAACGATTTTCACTTTGCCGTCATACTCGGCTGACAGCTCTTCTAATGCAGGGCCGATTTGTTTGCATGGGCCACACCATTCAGCCCAGAAATCCACCACTACAGGCAGATCTGAATTGCGCACTTCTGCGTCAAAGGTATCGTCGGTTACGGCAACAGTAGCCATTGGAATTCTCCTGAAGTTCTATCGGGTCGTATTGGTAACTATGGATCATGCTGCGGGGCGTCAAGACGTGGCATCGTCGCAAGTGATTCCCTCACGATGTCGTGTGGCAGCGGCATAAGGGTAGTGCTATTCGTCCAGAGAATTGCCAGTTCAATCTTGTGGTTTGGGTAGACCTGCTCAACGGCCTCCAGGTAGACAGCCATTTGGCGCAATACCCCAGTCGGAGTGTCTGTTGCGCGGTCAGGAACCAGCCGATTTGACTTGAAATCAACGATAAGAATTCGCTCTGGAAATATTAGCATGCGATCGATCGTCCCACGAATTCTTTGATTACCGGCACCTGGCAAAGTTGCAGAGATTTCTACCTCTGCCAATGAATCCGGCCCAAATATGTGGGCGAAGTCAGGGTTATTCAAAACCGCAGCAGATTCGAAAAGAAGGTCGCTGATTGATATTTCATCCTCGCTTTCACCAAAAAGTTGCGTGGCGATATTCAGCCAATCCTGTTCCGGGAAATTCGGAAAATGCTCCAGTAAAAGGTGAATTTGGCTCCCGCGTTTTAGCGCCGCTTCTTCGGCGCGATCTTCTATATCACCTGCTAACGATTTTTCTCCGCCCATGTCCGAGGGCGATATGGTAATAGGCCGGGCAACTGGCGATGCAGCGTGGGTTGACGCCCAATTTGGTAATTCAACTAWTGCGGCTTCATCTGATTGGCTGGTCTCCTGGCTCACGTCTGCCCAGTCACCGTGTTCCAGTCGAAGACCCGTACCCGTTGGCATTTCAACCGGAACTGCACCCGAACAATTCATTCCGGTCTCTACATAYCGATACCAGCTGTTTCCATCTTCCTTTACGTCGCCAGATGCGCAAACAATCAGCCATTTTTCGGCCCGCGTTAACGCGACATAAAGCAAACGCATACGTTCTTCTTCCTGGGCGATCCTTTTTTGTGCCAGAATTTCTTTCATTGCTGCTGGCTGTCGTTCGGCGTTACTACGCCACATCAAAACACTGTCTTCGCCTGAAATGATCTCATCATCTAGCCGGGCTTTCCTGTCACCGGTGTCAGGAAGGATAACAATCGGCGACTCCAACCCCTTTGCTCCATGGGTTGTCATCACCCGAATACGCCCGCCAACATTGTCTGATTGGCGTTTGATTTCGATATCATCGGCTTCCAGCCATACAAGAAACCCGGTCAGGCTCGGTGTTTCGGTTCGCTCATATGCAATCGCCTGAGATAGCAGCGCATCAATCCCATCTTCGGCTTCCGGCCCCAGACGAGCAAGCAGGTGTTTGCGGCCATGATGTCTGGTCAGAATGCGTTCCAAAAGCTCAAACGGGCTGAAAAAATCAACTTGATTGCGTAACTTTGTCAGYGYTTCAACGATATTCGGAAAACGATCCTTACTGCGAACCAGCGCCGACCAAAGCGTGGTTTTTTGCCGGTGATGTGCCAGATCAAAAAGTTCTGTTTCGGTAACGGAAAACAGTGGTGATCGGAGGCATGCAGCTAATGACAGGTTATCCTCTGGCAAAGCCAAAAACGACATTAACGCCATCAGATCTTTCACCGCCAGCTCTGCCCCGATCCGTAAACGATCCGCCCCGGCCATCGGTAAGTTTCTCGACTTGCAGGCGCGGATAATTTCGTGAAATAAATCTGAGCGGCGCTGAACCAGAATCAAAAAATCTTCATACCGGACGCGGCGAAAACCGCCACTATCATCAGGAATAGAGCCGTATTTTTGTATYGAAACAATCTGYTCGGCWATTTTTTCTGCCAATAAGACGCGATGGTCATTTGTGGCAAGCCGGTCGGTCGGATCGTACCATTCTTTTTCTTCGTTGGGCGGCACCACCGGCTCTACTGGCCATAAATCCACCCGTCCGGGTAGACTATTGTGAAACGCTAAGTGTGAAGGTGGGCCGCCAACCCCTGCACCACCGGATTCTCGAAATGTAGCATCTACAAGTTCAAGTATCGCCGAAGATGAACGAAACGAATGTTCCAGCGAGCGCTCATAGAGGCGCTGATCAGAAGCCTCCAGACCGGTTGAAAAATGCTTGCGCATTCGATCAAACGCCCGCGGGTCGGCACCTTGAAAAGAATAGATAGATTGCTTCAGATCGCCGACGACAAAAATTGTACGCCTGATGTCGGCACGGGCACCCAGGCCAGCGCTGAATTCCTGTGCCAGCAATTCGATAACACGCCATTGATCCGGGCTGGTATCCTGCGCCTCATCTACCAAAATATGATCAATACCGCCATCAAGGCGAAACAAAACCCACTGTGCGACGACCGGATCAGACAATAACGCAACGGCCCTGCCAATCAAATCATCGAAATCAAGCCAGCCACGGGCAGCTTTACGAGCCTCATATGCGGGCAGGAATTCGGCCGCGAACTGAAATAAAGCCAGCGTCTTCTTTGCGGAATATAGACCACATGACTGTTCGTGAACCGCCTCTACCCGTTCCATCAACTGGTGCAGGGTTCCAACGATTTCAGGATTAGCCTCGCGCACCTCCTTTGTCGGAAAGCGATTGGTTTTCGCTAAGTTAATATTTGCGCCTGAGCGRTACAGAAATATTGGGARCAGGTTTTCGAGATCGGATACATTTGGTGTCGCGACATTGATTGCCGCCAAYTTTACCGCTGCTTTATGATCCGTTACCTTTGTACTTGCCTTTAGCAGTGGAATAATCGCTTCAAATAATTCGGGCTCTTCCCCCAAAAACACCTGTTTAAGCAGATTAGTGTCGCTAAACCCCACTGGTAAGSCAAACTGCGCCCAGATATCCGCCTGTGATTTTGGTTGGCTCAACACGTCTCGGTGACGGATAATTTCGCGCGTGAGTTTGTCAAAAACCTCGCCGGTATAGTGCTGCGCGAYGCGGTGTAATTCCCCCACCTGTGGCCCATTGGCAATTTGCTCAACAACATCTTCGCGAAGCAGCTTGGCGGCGCGGTCTTCCATTTCCCGGAACACTGGCGAAACCCCAGCTTCCAGCGGAAACCGCCGCAACAGAGACGAACAGAATGAGTGGATCGTCTGAATTCGCAACCCCCCAGGTGCCTCAATTGCGCGGGCAAATAGGGTTCGGGCGTGTGCCAGCTTCTCTACATTGTCCGGGATCGAGGCCCCAAGCTTTTCCAGTTCACCTATCAACGCCGGGTCGTCCAGCATCGCCCACTTCCCTAAGCGCTTGAACAGCTGGTTTTGCATATTGGTTGCAGCGGCCTTGGTGTAGGTCAGGCAAAGGATATTTTGCGGTGAAACACCTTCCAACAATAACCGCGCCACCCGGTCTGTCAAAACCCGGGTCTTCCCYGASCCGGCATTTGCYGACAGCCAGGTAGAAACCTTTGGGTTGGCAGCTTTGATCTGGCGCAGGGTGGCGTCATCGTGTTTCATTTRCCAACCTCCTGCGGATCAGGCGCTTGGGTTTCGTCCCATTCGCCAAACCGTGCGAGGTGGTCAAAGTCGCCAGCAAACCGCATTTCCGCCATTGCGCGGCGCGACGTATAACCTTGCTTTCGGGACTGGAACTTTGTGATCAGCTCCAGCAGTTCGGCGCGGATTTGCTGAACGTCGCCGGGCTCTAAATCAACCGGCTCAAATTTTGGTTTGGCGCCCAGGCCAATATGGGCAACCTGGTCTACCAGACCCGCCCCAAGTGTTTTGAACGCACCCTCCTCGACCATCAGAGCCTCTAGCAGCAATTGCTTGTCAAAATACCGCAGTTGCGGTTTGCTGGGCAGCGAGCCGGTTTTGTAGTCATAAACCACATATTGCCCGGACGGTGTTCGATCTATTCGATCCGCTTTTGCTTTCAGAATGAAATCAAGATCTTTAAACTTTAGTTCGCCCATTTCCTCCAGGGCGACGGGTTCAGCAAGAGCCAAGCGTTTGATTTCATCATCAAGGAATACATCCGCCACCCGCCTGATCTTGCTGCGCCATAAAACGCGCGACGCCGGCCAGGGTGCCTCATTCGCAAGAACAGTGTCTGTTATGGCCAATAGCTGAGATTTCAAACCCTCGTGATCCAAAGACATATCGGCATCGCGGATAAAGGTTTCGAAAATCGAATGGAGCACCACGCCACGCAACGGYGCGTCCGGTTTCTGATGCAATGGATCAAGCCGGTTCAGACCAAGCACATACTGGGCATAGATTGCATATGGATCACGGATAAGCCGTGTTATCGAAGTAACCGACAGTGATTTTGGCCGCGATTCAACAGGTGGCATAGGGGATGGCCGAGGTTCTGCWTTACAGCGRCCGGGGGCYTCCAGYGCGGCGGCAATATCCAGCCATTCCTGACCGCGGGCGCGCATTTCTTCCAGCGCTGTCTGCCCTTCGGCTGACATGCCTTCCATTAGATTTGTCAGCCGGTTTAACCAGCGGGAAGGAACTGTTTGGGTTTCTGCATCACGAACGGAACGGGTGATGATTACGTTTTTCGCAGCGACTGCCTGCTGAAAGTCGTGGGCGGACAGGCCGATTTTGCGCTCGGGAACCAGCAGACCAACATTGTGTCGCATTTCACGATTCAGCCAGGGGTCAGGTGCAGGAAGTGCTGGCCAGATGCCATCGTTCAAGCCGCCAAGAAYAACAAGATCTGCGCCCTGAACKCGCGCCTCAAGCGTCCCCCAGATCATGATGTTGGGATGTGGGCGCGTCGGGTCCCGAACTTCGCCACGCTTCAGAACACCGTGAAACAGGATTGCATAATCGACCGCTCCGGTGCTGCCTCCGTAGGGGGCTTCGCGGGTCAGCTCTTCGATCAGACGTCTGGCTTCAGCGCCCGCTGGCCCATTCCACAATCCACCCGTGCCATCATGTTCGGGACCAGCCGCCAGGGAAAACGCGATCGCCAGATGTTGCTCAAGATGATCTTTCAGACTGCTTTGCCCAACATCTTCATGGCCACAAATGTTATTTGCCACCCAGGTTGCCCAGGCAATCCGATCCTGAGTATTCTGCCCCATTGAAGCCCATTCAAGAATGTCAGACCGTATTGGAAATGGTGGGCCAAACCGGCGGAATTTCAGTTCCAGCTCACGGGTCCAACGCAGGTGCTGACCCCGTTCTGAACCGCTGGAATTTACCAGCGGATGCTTTAGCAGGATCAGCAAAGCCTCAGATGTTAGTGGTTTGCCGAAAAGTTCCGATACATGGCGYAGCAGTCGGCCCGGCGCGGTTTGATCCAATGGTTCACCAACGCTAACATCGGGTTCAATACGCCAGCGGTCCAAAGCAGCGCGAACCCGCCGGGTCAACATCCGATCCGGCGTAACAAGTGCCGCAGTTTGCCCACTTTCGGCGGCCTTRCGCAGGGCCAGTGCAATAATTACGGCTTCAACCCGTTCTGAAGGTGCCTCTACAAGCGCCATGTTGTTGGTGCCTTCAGCGACATTTTTTAGTGATGGGCCTTCCAGCATCCACTGGCTGGTCACTGGCGCAGGCCGCAATGCAAGCGAAATTAGCCGATTACGAAACGGCGCAGGTGGGGTGCGTTTCTCATGCCAGGGCAGCACGTCTTTAGCGCTGAGCCCAGCGGATTCCATGACCCGATGCAGTCGGTACTGTGGATGGTCTTCTGACGTCATTGGRTCATCAAGCTGGTTCCAGACGACCGCAGGYAAATCGAAATCAAACCCCGGTAAGATCACTGCGCCCTGGGGCAGCCTGGCGATTGCCTGCATAAGCAATGCGGTTGACCCGCGTGACCCGGTAGACCCCGCAATAATCACCGGGTGTCTGGGGGGGTTGATTGCCCATTTGTTGATATGAAACTCRATTACCTGGCGTTGGCGAGCGGATTGATTAGGGGCTTGGCCGCTGTTGGTATCAAAGTATTGACTGACGATTGACAGGAATTTCTGACTGCGCTGCCAATGACCTGAGCGATCGGTTACATCCAGCGCCTGAATGTCGCTGGGCGAAACGCCTTCATCGTGCATTTCATCCAGCAGCAATGACAAACTATCTGCCAAATCAAAAAGCGCGGATCGCGGCGCAAGATCGGGCTCTTTGTCCAGTAGCCTAGCGATAAGCTGGCTTAGTTCCAGCCGACGGCGCAGTGGCGATACTGCTGCCGGCATAGCAAATTCAATTGGATCACCGGCAAGATCAGTGACCAGTCTTAGACGTGGCAACAGGCGGGCGGGGCCGTCATCGAACAAACGCCAAATACGGCGCTGCATACGGCGGGTGTTTACAAATATTTCTACACGAGCGAGATGATCCGGAGGGTCGTCGCCAAGGCGGGAAAACAAACCATCAATAAGCGCTTTTGGAAAATCAACACCGGCCGGGCAACCAAAAATTCGGGGACGTTCTGAAGGCTTAAACATTGGAAGTAGCCCGGTCAGCGCTTGCCTTCAGTGTAGGTAATACCTTTTTCCAGTATGGTAGTTTCCCGGTAATAATTGCCTCTCGAAAATCAGGAGACTTACCAGAAGACAACGCAATACATAACGGATTTTCTGGACCATATGCCCCCAAGCGATCCGGCCATTCAACCAGACAGACGGCATCCTGAAATGCGTCAACAAGCCCAAGTTCAACAACCTCGGCTCCGTCAGACACACGATAGAGATCCGCGTGCCAAATGTCGCAAACACGATCATTATAGGTTTGTACCAATGTGTAGGTTGGGGAAGGTATTTCTTCTGCTATTCCACTTTTTGACAAGCGGGCCTGAATTAGCGCACGCGCAAAGTGGGTCTTTCCGGCGCCAACATCACCAGAAAGCAACAAGGTGTCCCCCGGCTCCAAAAGTGGTGCGATTGTTGCAGCAAATGCGGCTGTGGCCTCAGGCGAACAAAGTGGTATCTGCAGAGAAAAAGATTTGGCCATACCAAGGTTTTACCGCACTTGGGCTGTGCTGCAAGGCGCTTTAGGCGGATATGGTTTCTACATCCAGGTCTGGTTGTTCTTCAAGCCTTTTTGGCTGCCCGGCAATCTGCGCAGTATCCAGCGAAAAACCGACGAGCGTTGCACCGCCAGATATAGGAGCGAACCGACAGCTAAGGCTACGCCCATCCCGCATACGAACTTCGGCCACCCATTCTGCGCGTTCGCCGACCGCACCGATAAATTCACGCGCATCACCCCAGACCGGGGACGGGGCACATTGTTCACTCCAGATCTTAGTCGCATCGAGTATTCCAAAATCGCCTAGCAAAGCTGTTGATTCTATTCCCCATAATTTGCCATAGGCATTGTTGGAAAGTGTCGATTCGCCGCCCGGAGAAAAAACAACAATAGCTTCGCTGAGACAATCTAATACCGCCTGACCGGTTTCAAGCTCTGCGCGGAACCGTCTTGTCAGTGATATTTCTTCGCTGATGTCTTCGAATAAAAATGCAACTGCGCCATCGGGATGTGGCCGCCCTGTGACCCGGTAAGTTCGCCCATTCGCCAGCGACCAGGTTTCTTCATAGTTTCCGTTGACAGCAGCCACTTCAAGCTCAAACAATTGCTGGCGCCATGATTTGTAATCTTTAGGTTCCGGGATCATTTTCGTTTCACGCAAACGATCCAGAACCGACAAAAGCGTAGGCCTGCCGGAAAGAAACTCGATTGGCAAAGATATCAGGTCTGTCAAAGCAGGGTTAAACAACGCGAGCCGGCGTTGCTTATCAAAAATAGCCAACCCAATAGTCAGGTGGGCAAATGTTTTCGTGAGTGTCTGAACAAAATCACGCAGGGCTTTTTCAGCTTTTACAACTTTATCTGCTGCAACGGCGGTGAACAGGCTTTCGTTTCCAAGCGGCGTTTCGAAGCACTCAAACCAGCGCGGCTCAGCCTCTCCGACGATATGAGTTGTTACTCTTTGTGAATGGGCTTCAGGGCCTGAATAGCCGGAATTGGAAAGATCGAATAACCTGGATGGTGGCCATACTGGAACCAATAGATCAGGCTCACACATCTGGGACAGTTTAAGATAGGTACCGTTGGCCCATGTAATTGTTCCGTCCGCGCGCTGTCGCCAAACCAAAAAGGGTGCAGATTCTGCCGTGGCACGTAATGTGTCCAGCTCTTTTTCCATCGCCTCAAAGCTGGAGCGATCCAGTTCCACGTTTGATGTATCTGAGCTAGATTCGATTAGGCAAATACGTGCCAGCCCATTCTTCCAATCCGCCTGTATGCGGGAAGAACCTTGCTGTGCGACCAAATTGATTTGGCCCCGGTCCGCAAGCGTTGATATTTCTTCTACCATATTTGGAAAAGCTGGTCGCAACGCCGCCAGTAGCCTAATCCAATCAGTTGAACCAACAGGTGTTGCTTCCAGATAGAGTTTGGCGTGGGGGGTGGCATCTACAAGGTTTTCATCATCAAACAGGAATGCCAAAGAATCCCCATCTGAACTGGAAAGAGATTTTTGCACGGGGACTTTTCGCTGGTCCAGCCAAGTCAAAACCCAAAGTGTTGCAATGGCAATTGAAAACGACGCAATAACCAGCCCACCAAACTGAAGCAGGGTTGCAGAGTTCATGTAAGTTAATCCCGAGTGGTAACAATTCACCCGAAGAGTCATTTATAAAGATTAATTGCTCGTTAACTTTGATTTACGATTCAATTTTTTGGTTCTCACCCAGGCCCTGGCGGTTTGATTTGGGGGGTGGGCAAATTTCTGATCTGGGCCAAACTACCTCGACGATGGCCCCGCTGCGTTTTCCAGGGTTGGGTTGTAGTGAATACCCCTCGCGCGCGTTTACAAATGACAGCTCTGCGCCGGAACGTTCAAGCAAAGTTTTGGCGATGAAAAGTCCAAGGCCCATACCCTGATAACCCGGTCGTTTAGCGCGCGCGGTAATCCTGTTACGGAACCGTACAAACGGATCACCAATTCGCCCGATAACCTGCGGTGGGAACCCCGGGCCGTCGTCGATGATTCGAACGGTGATCTGTGCGTCCTTCCAGATCGCATCAATCCACACAGCTGTTTCGGAAAAATCTACGGCATTCTGAATAAGATTCCGCAGACCGTGAATGATTTCTGGTTTGCGCCAAACTATTGGTTCCGGGCTAAGGTCAGTCACATCAGAATGCAGCGAAAACCGCAGTTGTTTTCCCCGGTCAATATGCGGTTCGGCAGCTTCATTTAGGACGGCACTAAGCGGTGCCTGACGGATCAGCAAATCGTCCTTCCCTGCCCGGCCCATTGAATGCAAAATTTCACGACAACGGTCAGCCTGTTCGTTAATAAGTTGGGCGTCGTCGCGAAGCTCTGGTTGCATTGTCAGCTCATCCACCAACTCGGCGCTTGCCAGCTTTATAGTTGCCAATGGCGTGCCTAGCTCGTGCGCCGTGGCGGCGACAACACCGGCCAGATCGGAAATTTTTTGCTCCCGGGCCAGAGTCATCTGTGTGGCCAGCAATGCCTCTGACATTGAGTTGATTTCAGACGAAACACGTCGCGCGTAGAGGCCCAGAAAAATCACGCCAATTACAATAGCCAACCAAAAGCCAAACACGAATATTTGCGGCATCCGAATAACCACACCCTGGACGGTTTGCAGCGGGATATGAATTTGCATCACAAAAGTTACCAGAACGATTGCGACCAGACCGACCAGAATTGTTGATCTTGTTCTAAGGGCGGTTGCAGAAATTGTTACGGGCGCCAGGATCAGCAAGGCAAACGGATTGTGCAGCCCGCCCGTCAGAAACAACAGTGACGAAAGCTGAATGATGTCAAAAACCAGCATCAGGGTTAACTCTCGCTCGGAAAGGCGTTTGTTTTCCGGGAAGACGAATATTGCGATTAAGTTTGCGATAACAGCAGCGCCTACGGCCATAAAACAAAGGCCGATATCAAGATTTAAGTTAAAAACCTGCTGTGCAACTGTGATCGCGGCGAACTGTCCGATTATCGCGATCCAACGCAAAACGATAAGGGTTTGCAACCGCACCCAATTGCTGCGTCGATGCTCGTTAAGTATGCCAGAAGGCATTGTTGCCATAAATTTTCACGTTCGGTTGCGTCAAGATTACACCTTGTTAGACAGGCCAGAGCGGGGGATCAATGCGCGGGTGAAAATGGAGGCCCTACAAATGGGACGAAACGAAGCTTATGCGGTCACAGCGGCGGTTGCCGTTGTTGGATTTTTAGGGGCAAGCATGTGGCTCGCCACAGGCGGTTCATCGGACGATCAGTTCTCAGATTGCCGAAGGGCATCAGTTGCCGGTGGATCAGGCTCAATTGGTGGACCCTTCACACTGATTAGCGAAACCGGCCAAACAGTGACTGATGCAGACGTGTTTACCCGCCCGTCGCTGGTATATTTTGGTTATACGTTTTGCCCGGATGTTTGCCCGCTGGATAATGCTCGAAATGCCGAAGCCACAGATCTGTTGATAGAGCGCGGTTACGATATTCAGCCGGTGTTCATTTCCATAGACCCGGAACGGGACACGCCGGAAGTCATGGCGGAATTCACTGATTTTATGCACCCGGAAATGTTGGGGCTGACGGGCACGCCCAGTCAGGTCAAGGCCGCATCGCAGGCCTATCGGACATACTATAAAAAGCAAGAATCCGGCGACGAATATTATCTGATGGACCATTCAACATTCACCTATCTGGTATTGCCGGAAACCGGGTTTGTTGAGTTTTTCAAGCGTGATACCACACCGGAAGAAATGGCCGAAACAACAGCGTGTTTTGTAGATAATATTTGATAGGAAATTTGACCTAAGACATTGGTGTCAATATGTTGCGTGGGAACGCGAAAGGATCACGAGATGGCTGAGTCAAAACTGCTGGAGCTGGGTGAGGATAAATCACTGCTGCTTGTCGATGATGATGAGCCGTTTCTGAAACGCCTTGCCCGGGCCATGGAAAAGCGCGGGTTTGAGCCTGAAATGGCGGGCTCAGTAGCCGCAGGAACGGCAATAGCGACAGCGCGTCCCCCGGCCTATGCGGTGGTGGATTTGCGGTTGGAAGACGGCAACGGGCTGGATGTGGTTGAAACCATTCGCGCCAAGAGACCAGACAGTAAAATCGTTATTTTGACAGGCTATGGCGCCATCGCGACAGCGGTGGCGGCGGTGAAGATCGGGGCGACAGATTATTTGTCAAAGCCGGCTGATGCGAACGACATTACCAACGCGCTTTTGGCATCCGGGGATGAGCTGCCCCCACCCCCGGAAAACCCGATGTCTGCGGATCGGGTACGCTGGGAACATATTCAGCGGGTTTATGAATTGTGCGACCGTAACGTCAGCGAAACCGCGCGCCGTCTGAGCATGCACCGCCGCACCTTGCAGCGCATTCTGGCAAAGCGCAGCCCGCGTTAAATCACTGAATACCTACTGTCTGCTAAGCGTATGATACTTTTTTNGGAGTCTTCAGGCCTTCAGAGGTTAAACCGTTTCCAGATTTTATCGACACGGGTGCCGTCCTCAAGTTCAGTGTCAGCCAGTAGGCGGATCGTTTCAAACCCGCGACTTTGATAATAGGCCAGACCACCTGAATTGTCGGCGCGGATGATCGCGTCGATTTTGCGATACCCCAAACGACGCGCGGCCTTTACAGTCGCTTCAAACAACGCGGTGCCAATACCCAGCCCGGTTTGGTCAAGTTTAACAAAGCTGGCGATGTCGGTCGCATCGCTYGGCAGGTCGGGGTGCGGCTCGATCCACTGAAAGCCCAAAATTTTACCAGCGYCGTTTTCTGCAAGATGCCAGACAGCATTTGAATGGGTCATCCAYTTYTGAATTTCTTTGGACGGGACCGGGCGAACCATCGCTGTGGTTCCGCCTTCAGCGATGATTTYATTTAAAAGARCMGCAATATTTGCCGCGTCCAATGGTCCGGCTTTTCGGATGTGGATTTGATTCATTCCATTGTGCCCAACAATTCATTATGGCGCGCTGTAAAATCTAAGCGCGCTTGTACTGGGGGRCGTAGTTTTATAGAAAAYACCTTTGTTAGAGACTGTTTATGCTTCCCAAACAGCTTATCAGCCTCTGATTTATTAAAGCCCGCAATCTGGGTTGCCTCCATCCATGCGCTGACTTTATCAGCGCGTTTTATCTGGCGTTTTATCTGTACTGGTATCTGCGCGGGCAGGCCAAAGCGCAGGTGAACAGCCGCCGTTAGCCGGTCGTCCAGCACACCATAATCGGGACCGAGGGCGGATTTAACCGGACTTATCATATCGCCAATCACGTATTCCGGGGCGTCATGCAGCAGCGCCGCCAACTGCCAGCGCGGCGCAATTCCCGGGTTCATATGGCTGAAAAGCTGTTCCACCAGTAATGAATGTTCCGCGACGGAATAGGGGAAGTCGCCAACCGTCTGTCCGTTCCAGCGCGCCACAAAGGCCAACCCGTGGGCAATATCTTCGATTTCAATGTCCAGCGGAGAAGGGTCAAGCAAGTCAAGCCGGCGTCCGGATAGCATTCTTTGCCAGGCGCGTGATGTCACGATAAATCTCCTGTATTCAGTAACTTGGCGGCTATAAAATCAGATTTATCCACTGAAACGTGCCTCCGGCACAAAAAAAAGCAACTTTTAGTCCGGGTTGTTGACACGGTTTGAATATCTATTGGAATTTGTGGTCTTGCCAAGCCCTTGACGCAAATTGGCAAACAACATCGTGAACCAGCGTTGGTGTAGTTTCGTCCAATCAGACCCCACCTATAGAATATACATGGACAACGGGCGGACCGCCCAATTTGGCGGACGCCCCTTATATGAAAGGAGTTCGCCATGTTTAAACGTGTAGTAACCTCCGCACTTATATTCGGAGCGGCAGCGCTTGCGCCCCCGGCCAATGCTCAACAACATACAAAATGTCTGGATCGCGATACAATGGTTCAGATATTGGAGACACGTTACAATGAGACCCTGAGCAGCGTCGGCTTGCAGGGATCCAGCCAATTGTTGGAAATCTGGAGATCAGAGGCCTCGGGAAGCTTTACTGTATTGATCACCAATCCCGAAGGAACAAGCTGTATTGTTGCCTCTGGACAGAACTGGCTTACCTTCGAAAGCATTGAAAAGGTGGGAATCGCCAGTTAATACATTCATCCGTTGCCCGAAAGTGAAACAGGTGGTATCTGCGCGCGATTGGAAACGCGTAAGGAATCTTCTCGATGCCGAATGACTATATAGTAAAAGATATTGCTCTGGCAGGATATGGCCGCAAGGAACTGGACATAGCCGAAACGGAAATGCCGGGACTGATGGCGCTTCGGGAAGAGTATGGTGAGAGCAAGCCGTTAAAAGGCGCGCGGATTGCCGGGTCTTTGCACATGACCATTCAAACTGCGGTGTTGATTGAAACGCTGAATGCGCTGGGCGCAGAAGTACGATGGGCGTCATGCAATATCTTTTCGACTCAGGACCATGCCGCTGCAGCGATTGCGGAAGGCGGGACACCGGTTTTTGCGATTAAGGGCCAGTCTTTGGTAGAGCACTGGGATTATCAGGATCGGATCTTTCTGTTTGAAGAGGGCACCTGCAACCTGATCCTGGACGATGGCGGCGATGCGACGCTGTATATTCTACTGGGCGCACGGGCTGAAGCCGGTGAAACCGGGCTGCTGGATGTACCGACATCGGAAGAAGAAGAGGCAATTTTTGCGCAGATCAAAAAGCGCATGGCGTCCAGCCCTGGTTGGTTTACCGCGCAGCGCGATGCGATCAAGGGTGTTTCCGAGGAAACAACTACCGGTGTTCACCGCCTGTATGAGTTGATGAAAAAGGGAGAGCTACCGTTCCCCGCCATTAACGTAAATGACAGCGTTACCAAGTCAAAATTTGACAACAAGTATGGTTGCAGAGAAAGCCTGGTGGATGGAATTCGCCGTGCCACCGATACGATGATGGCCGGTAAAGTGGCAGTAGTTTGCGGCTATGGTGATGTTGGCAAAGGTTCAGCTGCGTCGCTGTCAGGCGCTGGCGCGCGGGTGAAAGTCACCGAAATAGACCCTATTTGTGCGCTTCAGGCAGCGATGGACGGTTATGAGGTCGTGCTGTTGGATGACGTGATCGACAACGTCGATATTGTTGTCACCACCACCGGCAATAAAGACGTGATCCGCATTGAGCATATGCGCAAGATGAAGGATATGACGATCCTTGGGAACATCGGCCATTTTGACAATGAAATTCAGGTGGCCAACCTGCGCAATCACAAATGGACCAACATCAAAGAACAGGTGGATATGATCGAAATGCCTTCCGGCAACCGGATTATTCTGTTGTCAGAGGGTCGCTTGCTGAACCTTGGCAATGCCACCGGTCATCCGAGCTTTGTAATGTCAGCCAGTTTCACCAACCAGGTGCTGGCGCAGATAGAGCTGTGGACCAAGGGTGATGAGTACAAAAATGAGGTCTATATTCTGCCCAAGCATCTTGATGAAAAGGTTGCGCGTCTGCATCTGGACCGGATCGGTGTTAAGCTGTCGGTTCTGGACAAGGAACAGGCGGACTATATCGGCGTTTCGGTCGATGGCCCGTTCAAGCCGGAGCATTATCGCTACTAAATTGGTAAATCCGTAAAATAGGGCCGCCCGGTTGTGTCGGGGCGGCCTTATTTTTATGGCGATAATCCACCTGCTCGGAAGTAGCACCGAGTTTTCGCTTTTTTACGGCATCATTAGTCTTTATTACTCTGCCTGAGCCCGAACCTAAGGGGTTCGTTCAACGGGACAGTACCCGGTAACAGGTAGGAGAATAAAATGGGAAAACGTGACGATTTGATTGCGCAGTATGCAGATGATCTGAAAAACAAATGCGGCATGAGCGCTGACATGGATTTGCTGACAAAAGTCACTATCGGCTGTGGTCCGGCGATTTACAATGCGGATGCGTCCACCGTTGCGGCAACTCAGGATCATGAGCTTGAAACCGTAAAAGATAATTTTCTTATTAAAAAGCTCGGCCTGACCGACGGGCCAGAGTTAATGCAAGCAATCAACAAGGCCATCGAAACCTATGGCCGGTCTGAACGGAACAAATACCGGGCAGTCGTTTATTACATGCTGACCAAACATTTCGGCAAAGAATCCGTTTACGGATAAGTCCTGTTGATTGTAAAAAAATGCGCTCGCCAGCTTGGCGGGCGTTTTTTGTGGAAAATGGCATTCCACCATGGCGTGGAAGATTTTAGTGGAATTCTAACTAGTTAGGGTTTGAACGAATCTGCATCACAGCGTAAACATAATCCATCGACCAGTATGGTCGGGACCTTATTTCAGAACACATGTGGTGCTAAGGGAGCATGTGGGGTGGCGGAGGGTCCCGAGGGGTTGGGGCCCTCCATCTATTTCTAAACCAGCGAGAATACCGCACCCATAGTGGTGCAGCCAATGATAGCGTATGCGCCGGCATTAAGGCCAAAAAATTATGCCCGAACTACAGCAACGATTACTGCAACATATTCCACTGTCTTTCCCTCTGTTCTCTATGAATAGACTATGAAATAACAAAAAGTTAAATCCAGCTACAGACCGCCCATCTTGCATACGATGTCCCATTCTTCTTTAGAAACAGGTTGAATGGACAGACGGGTGTTATTTACAAGCACCATATCTTTAAGCGCCGGGTTGTCTTTACACATCGCCAGGGTCACCGGATTCGGCACCGATTTCACCGCCTTAACATCCACGCACTCCCAACGCTCATCATCTATGGTGCTGTCGGGGTGGATCAGGGTGCAGACCTCGATAATCCCGACAACGGCCTTTTCGTTTTGTGAAAGATAGAAAAACCCCAGATCCCCCAGTTCCATCAGCCGCATATTGTTGCGGGCCTGATAGTTGCGGATGCCGTCCCATTCTTCGCCCACATCGCCTTTGGCGAGTTGCTGTTCCCAGCTCCAGGTGGAGGCTTCGGATTTGAAAAGCCAGTATTGCATGTTTTCATTCCTCTTTCAGGGGGCGGGACAATAGCGCTGTAATAGCTTGGGAAATTGTAAGCCGGTTGGCAAGCAGTGCGGAAATTGTAGACGTGATTGGCATGTCGATATTGCGGGTAGTCGCGATGTCTGCAACCACCAATGCAGTAGAAATACCCTCAGTAGTGTCTGTTTTTGGGGGTTTTTCGCTACCCAGTGACAGCCCGTGGCGATAGTTGCGCGATTTATCCGAGGTGCAGGTCAGCACCAGATCGCCAAGTCCTGACAGGCCAGATAGCGTATCGGGATTTGCACCGAAATCTTTGGCGAAGCGTTTCATTTCGGCAAAACCTCGGGTGATTAAGGCTGCGCGTGCGCTTTCGCCCAGACCCGCACCAATTGTCACTCCGGCGCCAATGGCGATAACGTTTTTCAAGGCCCCACCCAGCTCAACGCCGATGACATCGGTGGTTCGGTAAAGCCGCAGATTTGCAGTGGACAGGTCAGTTTGCAACTGCTGGGCCAGTGTTTCGTCCTTGGCGGCTAGCGTCAGCGCCGTCGGCAATCCGGCGGCAATATCGACGGCAAAGCTGGGGCCGGACAAAATCGCTGGTTTTGCTGTCGGGCAATACTGTTGAATTACGCCAGTGGGTCCAAGACCACTGTTCAGATCAACGCCCTTACAACAAGCAACGATAGTGCGGCCTTTCAGGTGTTCGGTATGTTGCTCAATCAGCCCCGCGAGGGTTTGTGTTGGCACTGTCATCAGGCAAATAGGCGCCGGGCCTGTTGGGTCGGCGGTTGCAGTCAGGGTATCAGGAAACTGGAAATCCTTAAGCCGCGTATTGTTAGCCCGCGTGGCGTTCATCTGGTCAGCGTGAACATCAGATCGGGCAATTAGCGAAACATTTCTGCCATCTTTTGCCAGCGAAATTGCCAGCGCAGTTCCAAAAGCGCCAGCGCCAAATACTGAAATATCGTTCATGCTTTCGCGCCCTTTTTACCTGAACCAAGCATTGCCGGGCTGGATTTGTCCAGCGGCCAGCGGGGGCGGGCGGCCAGGGTTAAATCATCGAACCTGCCCGCGCGGAAGCGTTCAATCCCTGTCCAGGCAATCATAGCAGCATTGTCGGTGCATAGTGCCAGTGGTGGCGCGAAAATCTGGGCGTTGAATTCGTTTAAAACAGTCTCTAACCCGGCCCGAATAGCTTGATTTGCCGCGACACCTCCAGCCAGTGCAAAACTCGGGGTTTCGGGTGAGAGCGACAAGTATTCTGCCATCGCGCGCCGGGTTTTTTCGGCGAATACGTCTACAACTGCTGCCTGGAACCCGGCGCAAAGATCAGCGCGATCTTGTTCCCGTAACCCGCCATGTTGTTCGACCAACCGGTTTCGTTCACGCAGCACGGCTGTTTTCAGGCCTGAAAAAGACATATCGCATCCCGGACGGTTAAGCAGGGGGCGGGGGAACCTGAAGCGGGCGGGGTCACCTTTGGTGGCCTCGGTTTCAACAGACGGGCCGCCGGGCTGGGGCAGGCCAAGCATCCGGGCGACTTTGTCAAACGCTTCGCCGGGGGCGTCGTCAATTGTGCCGCCAAGGCGGGTGAAGTCTTCGACGCCTTTGACAATCAGAAACTGGCAGTGACCGCCGGAAACCAACAGCATCAGATAGGGATATTCCACATTATCCGACAATCGCGGGGTCAGGGCGTGGCCCGCAAGATGGTTAATGCCAAGTAGCGGCAGGCCGGAACCGGTGGCTAAACCCTTGGCACACATAACGCCGGACAAAACGCCTCCGATCAGGCCGGGGCCAGCGGTCACGGCGATGGCGTTCATCTCGGTAAGCGCAAGTTTCGCCTGCGTTAGAGCCTGTTCTACAACAATGTCTAACTTTTCCGCGTGGGCGCGGGCGGCGATTTCAGGGACGATGCCACCGAAGGCAGCGTGTAAATCGCATTGGCCAAATACGACATTTGACAGGATTTGCGCTGGCTCACCAACGGTGTGGCGCACCACGGCGGCGGCGGTATCATCACAACTGCTTTCCAGCCCTAGAATTGTCAGCGTATCGGTCATCTTGCCGCCTGTTGCGCGTGGGGTCACCGGCAGGTAACACCAAGGCAGCGCCCAATCAACTGTATGAGCAAACCCGTGTCAAAAATTACCCCTGTTGTTCTATTGACCCGCCCATTGGTGCAGGCAGAGGAATTTCGCAGAATGCTGGGGGCAAAGTTTCAGGTGGTGATTTCGCCCATTGTGGAAATTAAGTATTTGGATTTTTCGGTTTGTACCGGGGAGCATCAAACATTGGTATTTGCCTCCCGAAATGCTGTTACGGCGGCAGCGCGGTGCATGGATTTACGAGGGTTAAATGCCATTGCGGTAGGTGATCGAACGGCGCTGGCGGCAAGCGGGCAGGGGATGACCAGTGTTTCAGCCGGGGGCAATTCGGATGATCTGGTTGCACGTGTGATTGCTGCCGGTCCGACTGGTAAGGTATTGTTTTTCAGGGGTCGCCATTCCCGCGGCGATGTCGCATATAGGCTGAAAAGCGTAGGAATAGAGACTGATACAGTGATCGCTTATGATCAGGTTCAGCGCCGGTTGTCGGCTGAGGCACTTGAACTGCTGAAGGGTGATGCGCCTGTAATTATTCCCCTGTTTTCGCCACGCTCGGCCGCTTTAGTTTCCAGTGAAGTGAAAGAATCCCGCGCGCCGTTGGCATTGGTAGCGATGAGCAAGGCAGTTCTTGACGCTTGGGACGGAGCAAACCCCGCAGCAGAGGTCGTGGCAGCTCAGCCAAATGTACAGGCAATGGAGAAAGAAACTTTGCGGCTGATGCGTACATGGGCTTGAGCCGACGCGGTGGGAAACATATATTTGAACCAGCGGCAGCCACGCCGCGAGGTGTAGTAATAATCGGGGGAAGTTTAATCAGTGGCACGCCCAAAAAACACCAAAAGCATTGAAAGCAAAGCGGATTCTGTGGCTGAGGAAGTGACGGAGCCTATCGAAGACACGGTTTTGGCTGAAGATATACCCGATTCTCCGGAGCAGACGCAGGTTGTTCAGGAGCAACCAAAGGCGCGGCGCACCGGGTTTGTGCCTTTGCTGTTGGGGGGCGCGGTGGCCGGTGTGATCGGGTTTGGTATTGCGCAATATTCGGGGAATGATAGTTGGCCGTTTCCAAAAGATACCTCAACAACCGATCGTTTGAACGAACAGGTTGTGGCGCAGAAGAATCAGATGGACGCACTGGAAACCCGCATTGCCGATCTGGTTCAAGCCAGCGAAAACGCTGTGAGTGTGGATGTGACCGACGGGCTGGCGGTGCGGCAGGATGCAGGGGATCAAACGGATCAGGAATTTGCCGGATTGCTGGCGGCACTTGATCAGCGCCTGGGCGATGTAGAAAACCGGCCGATMCCGGATGTGGGTGCGACTGCGCAAGCTGTGGCTACCTATGAACGTGAACTTGCCGCGATGCGTTTGATGTTTGAGCAGGAATTACAGCGTGTCGAGGATGCGCAGACCGAAGCAATTGAGGCTCAGGGCGTGGTTGCTGTTAGGGCTGAAAGTGTCGCGGAAGCTGCCGCGATGGCACAGATCGAAAACGCGCTGGATGAGGGCACACCATTTGCTGATGCTTTGGACGCACTTAGTGCGCTGGGCCTCGAAATTCCAACCGGTCTGTCGGCGGTGGCCGGGGGTGGGGTGGCAAGCTTAGCGCGCCTTCAGGATGATTTTCCAGATGCAGCGCGAGCGGCGTTAAATGCTGCTAATCAGGCCGAGGCAGACGCCGGGAAAACCAGCGGATTGGCGGCTTTCCTGCGCTCACAATTGGGAGCGCGGTCTTTGCAGCCACAGGACGGGGACAGTGCGGATGCTGTGTTGTCACGGGCAGAGGCAGCTCTGCGTAACGCCGATATTGGCGGCGCTTTGGCCGAGTTAGAGACTATTTCGGACGTTGCGAAGGCCCCGCTGTCTGACTGGATAAAAACCGCGGAAACCCGTCAGGATACGGTTAGTGCAATTGCTGCGCTGGCCGAGACAATGAAAACGCAGGGGCGCTGAATATGCTTTGGTCACTCATCAAGATTGTACTGTTTATCGCGCTGGTTGCCGGGCTGACSCTGGGGGTTGGGTATCTGGCGGAAAGCACGGGTGGCGTGCGTATTGCGTTTGGCGAAACCGAATATAACCTTGATCCGCTGCGCGCCGCGATTGCAGCCGGGTTGCTGGTGGTTGCGATTTGGATCGGGTTGAAAATTCTGTCMTTTCTGGTGGCGACGCTGCGCTTTATCAACGGCGATGAAACCGCGATAWCGCGCTATTTTGACCGCAACCGAGAACGCAAGGGTTTTGAGGCGCTGGCYGATGGCATGACCGCGCTGGCATCCGGCGAAGGGCGGTTGGCAATGTCCAAGGCGGCGAAGGCACAAAAGTATCTGAACCGGCCCGAACTGACCAATCTGATCACAGCGCAGGCGGCCGAGATCTCCGGAGATCGCAAAATGGCCACTGACGTCTACAAGCGGCTGTTACAGGATGACCGGACCCGTTTTGTTGGCATTCGCGGGATCATGAAGCAAAAACTGGAAGACGGCGACACGGACGTTGCGATGCAGCTGGCCGAACGCGCATTTGCGTTAAAACCCAAACATACTGAGACCGGTGATTTGTTGTTGCGGTTGCAGGCCGAAAATGAGGACTGGAAGGGTGCGCGTAAGACCTTGGCGGAAAAGAAGCGTCAGGGCGTACTGCCACGCGATGTGCACAGGCGCCGTGATGCTGTGCTGGCACTGTCGCAAGCACGCGATGTTTTTCGTGACGGTAGCGCGATTGAAGCGCGAGAAGCGGCGATCATGGCAAACAAACAATCGCCTGATCTGATCCCGGCGGCRGTRATGGCKGCACAGGCATACATCACCKCTGGTAAGGAACGTCTGGCGACGCGGGTTCTGAAAAAAGCGTGGGAGGCCCAGCCGCATCCTGATCTGGCGGCTGCCTTTGCCAGTATCGTGCCGGATGAAAACCCGGCGGCGCGGATCAAACGGTTTCAGTCACTGATCAAAGCTGCGCCCAATCATCCTGAAACCCAGATGTTGCAAGCTGAACTGTATATCGCGGCCGAGGATTATCGGCAGGCCCGGGAAGCATTGGGCGAGCTGGTTGAAAAAGACCCGACAGCCCGTTCACTGGCGATAATGGCCGCGATTGAGCGGGGCGAAGGCAGCGATGATTCAGTCGTGCGCGGTTGGTTAACCAAAGCCGTTACCGCGTCGCGCGGGCCGCAGTGGGTTTGTGGAAATTGCCAGACTGTTCACAGCACCTGGGCGCCGGTTTGCAGCAATTGCAGCGGGTTTGACACGCTTTCCTGGGCAGTGCCGGTGGACGGCGAAGTGGCGATGCCTGCGTCAACCGAGATGCTGCCGCTGATCGTTGGCAGTGAAGACGACAAAAAAGTGGAAGCAACGAAAGAGCCGGATAAAGCGGCTGAGGCCGTAGAAGAACCCCCGGCCTTTGGCGAGGTTGTCACCTTGCCAGATGAACTGGCCGTGGAAAAATGACCTACCCGGACCCGCGCGCTGATGCTAACACCCGGCACATTGGCCCCAATAGCTCAGGTGGTAGAGCAACTGTTTCGTAAATAGTAGGTCGGCGGTTCAAATCCGTCTTGGGGCACCAATTAGCGCTTTTATAGGCAGAAATTCTCGCTTGGCCCTAACGCAATTGTTCGAATGCGATGCGGGTCAGGTTCCTGCCAATACAGCTTGGATCAATTCCAGGCTTGTCTCGGCATTGGTGTCTTCGATGTATATATCGCCCGGCCATGGCAAATCTGCCCTTGGTTTGCCTTTAGCTTTCAGAACATTCGAAACCTTTTCTATCGTTCTTGCCCTTTCACTGGCGACGTTTGTCAGTTCGGTTTTGGCAGCTTGCAGGTCAATGACAGAGTTCCGGTCCAGTCGGACGGCACCGATACCAAGGTAAAGCGACATACCCAGTTCGGTCGCAGCCTGCGCGTAGTCCTCCAGCGGGGCAGCGTCAGCTTCCAGACGTATCAGAAACTCAGGACAGCAAAGTTTTTTGGCCTGAAGCAGGCTTTCAAAGGAAATATTGGACACAGCAGCGGGCCGTTTGGTTCTGCGCCCTCGGGTGGGGGCACCAGAAGGCAGATCTCCTCGGTAATTTGCGGCAAAGACCCGGTTCCCCCAAGGGTTTTCTTCGATCAACCGGCGTACCGGGCCCACAGCAAATTTCAGAAAATTTTGTGGACCTACAAACATCGGTGAACCACTGGCGTCAGACAATTCCAGCCAGATATCAGGCACATTGGCCACCAGATCGGCGCACCACGGCGTTAGTACCCGCGCGACAATCAGATCAAGAAGATTCTGGACAAATTCAGGATCAAGCGCCAGTGCCCCAAGAAGCGGTTCCTGACCATAGATTTCAGCCGCCAGCGAATAGGGGGCAGGCATATGGGCTACCGGCTGGAAGCCCGAAAGCCTTGCCATATTCAGTAAATTTTCACGAACGACCCGCGCTACCGGGTGGTTTGGGTCATATTCCGGCATGTCTCGCCAGTTACCCGTATTAAGCAACGGAACACCCGGATCAGACCCCGGTGCCTGATCTTCGGGGTCGATATTGCCTGCGTAATCCGCATCATAGTCACCGTTTTGCGCCGCATCGACGATGGCTGTTAAGTCATCAGTCGAGTCGTCGTCCCCTGCAAGGAACCGGCGCAGCACATCCAGACCTTGCGGGCCGCTCACCCGTTTCCAGTCTGCTGAAAGCGGGCCGCTCATGACGTTTGGTTTTGCACAGGTTGCAATAGATTGAACACAAGGTCAGCCAGCGCTGGGGTGGCGCAAAATACCGGGCCACCATTGGCAACAAATTCATCCATTTGTGGCACATGGGCGACGCCACCTGCTTCTTGCGCAATCAGAATGGCCGCGAGGGCGTCCCAACTGTTCAGGTGCTCCTCATAATAGAAATCAGCAACACCTTCGGCGACCCGGACAATTCCGATGGCAGCCGAACCGATTTTACGGTGTTCAACGCCAGCGTCATATAGTGATTTGATCTGCCCCAGATAGCTTTCGATCGGTACACGACGCGATGCGCCGAGAATGCCCATTGCAGCGTGTGGGTCAGTGGTCGGGGCGACTTTGATTGGCTGATCATCGCAGTAAGCGCCGTGACCAAGGTGCGCGTGATAAAGCCGGTCAGTCGGTGAATCGTGCACAATTCCAAGCTGGGTTTTGCCACCCTCGACATAGGCGATAGACACGCCCCAGTGGCGCAAACCGCGCAGGTAATTGGCGGTGCCATCAATCGGATCAACAACCCAGTATCCGGCTGATCCGGGCGCGCCGCCGGTTTCTTCGCCGACAAACCCGTCCTGCGGAAACATCCGTGCCAGTTCTGAGCGAATGGTATCTTCCGCAGCCTTGTCGGCAACGGTCACAAAATCCTGCAAACCTTTGGTTTGCGTCCCCAGACCCTGCGGGCCATTTTCGTTCCAGAAGCGCAGCGCCTCCTGTCCGACTTGGCGGGCAAGTGTGCGGGCAAATTCATAGCGTTCTTCAAGTTTGGCGTCACAAGAAACATCCATCTCTACACGGTTCCCCGTAAAATTAGTTTCACGTCCACAATTTTATTCTTTGGCTCGGCGCCAGGGTTTTTGATACGCTCTTTCAGCACATTTACGGTAATCCGGGCGAAATCATCAACCGATTGCCGGATCGTGGTGAGTTCGGCAAATGCCCAACTGGCCTGCGGAATGTCGTCGTATCCGATCAGGCTTAGATCCTGCGGCACTTTAATACTGTGTTTGTTGCGCAGCGCATCCAGCAACCCAAGCGCGATGCTGTCAGTGGGACAGAAAACACCAGGACGTTTGTCCAACCGCGCGATAATTTCATGAGCCGTCGCCGCACCGCCTTCATACCCGGTGCTGCGCACCTCAATTATTTCAGTCATTACGCCTAGTTCGGCCGCACGTTCATTGAATGCCGCCGTTCGGGTAATTTCCGAAAAACTGATTGCTTCGTGTCTGATGGTAATCAGATGTTTTCGCCCGGCCTTGATCAATACCTCGGC
>NVTR01000043.1 GCA_002732955.1 Marinosulfonomonas sp. | reverse complement strand
CGCCATATCGGAAAGGCGGAACGACAGTAGAACGGCCTTCTTGGCCCATTGGTTAACGTGCCATTCACCGTTTTCGCGTGGTTCTGCGACCCGCAATTCGCCGCTGTCCAAAGCGGTCAATGTATCCTCGATGGCCTCGCGAACTTCGCCCGTTGTGGCAGGGCTGATCGTGTCGCGCGCATCCCATGCGGCTTCGATGGCGATTTCTAGTTGTGCGTTCGACATGGTAATCCCCGTTTTGTGATTGGTCTTGGTCTGAATAGGCCTATAATTCGGAAACCAAGCATGTGCAATATGGTACAAATGACCGTGAGGATACTATGAACCGTAAACAAACCCGATTCCCAGACGCCCGTAAGGATATGCAAACTTCGGTCGAGGTGCCGGATACTCCGCAAACCCGTGCGCCAACATATCGTTTGGCCTTCGCCGATCCCGATTTTATGTGCCGTGACGAGCTGCGCCCGATGCGCCTGCAACTGGAATTGCTCAAGCCAGAAATGGCATTGGCAGAAAAGGGTATAGAAAGCACGGTTGTACTATTCGGTGGTGCGCGGATTCCTGATCCGGTCAACAAGGATTCAGCCCGCACTAAAACGCTTGCCGATCTATCGAAGTATTACACTGAGGCTAGAAAGTTCGCGACGCTTTGTACCAAGGCCAGYAWGWMGRACGRYSAYAARSRAKATGTSRTYKKCACYGGCGGMGGYCCCGGYGTGATGGARGCCGGMAATCGMGGYGCSGCRGAYGCRGGYGGCRWWTCRATCGGGYTGAAYATCGTGYTGCCGCATGAACAGGCCCCGAACRAATATGTGACRCCCGACCTGTGTTTTAAYTTYCATTACTTTGCGATYCGCAAAATGCACTTTCTGATGCGTGCCAAGGCACTGGCCGCATTTCCGGGCGGATTCGGTACATTGGATGAACTGTTTGAATGTCTGACGCTAATCCAAACCGGGCGGATGGAACAAATCCCGATCCTCCTGTTTGGCGAAACTTTTTGGCGGAAAATTATCAACTGGGACGCGCTTGCGGATGCCGGCACGATTTCAGAAGAAGACCTTGATCTGTTTCGGTTTGTCGAAACCGCACAGGAAGCCATTGATCACATTGATAACTGGCGCGGAGCAGGAGAAAAGCGCAGCGAAATTCCGGGGCGCTAAGCGCTAGTTTTCGGTGCTTGTATTGCTTTTGGCCTTAGCGCGGGATCGTCGCACTTTTTCGGACGCGGATTTTAGCTGACCGCAGGCTGCCATAATATCTTCGCCCCGRGGCTTGCGGATTGGCGACGCATAGCCTGCGTTAAACACAATTTCGGAAAACGCCTTTATGCGTTTCGCGTCGGACCTTTCATAGGGTGAGCCGGGCCATTCATTAAACGGGATCAGATTGATCTTGGCCGGTATCCCTTTGATCAGTTTCACCAGACGCCGAGCGTCCTCATCGCTGTCGTTCACTCCCTTTAACATCACATATTCAAAGGTGATCCGTTCCGAGTTAGACAGCCTTGGGTATTCACGCAACGTGTTCAGTAGCGCCTCAATATTCCATTTCTTATTGATCGGCACCAAACGATCCCGAACTTCATCCGTTGTTGCGTGGAACGACACCGCCAGCAGGCAGCCGATCTCATCCGCCGTCTTCGCAATCTCTGGAACGACCCCGGATGTCGACAGTGTGATACGGCGGCGCGACAAAGAAATACCTTCACAATCCATCGCGATCTTCATTGCGTCACGGACGGCTTCAAAATTGTATAGCGGCTCACCCATGCCCATCAGAACAACATTCGACAGCAACCGTGCCTCAACATTCGGCGAGCGCCCCGGTTCTGGCCATTCACCCAGATCATCGCGCGCGACCATAATCTGGCCAACAATTTCTGCCGCCGTCAAATTGCGCACCAGGGTCTGTGTCCCGGTATGGCAGAACGAACAGTTCARGGTGCAACCCACCTGTGACGATATACACAAGGTACCGCGATCCGTTTCGGGGATGTAGACGACTTCTACCTCATGCCCGCCTTCAATCCGCACAAGGTATTTTCGGGTACCGTCCTTTGACACCTGTTTAGACACTACTTCTGGCACGGAAACTGTAAAATGCTTGGCCAGATCTTCGCGGTACGCTTTCGACAGATTGGTCATCTGTTCAAAATCACGAACCCCCTTTTGGTAAATCCATTGCCAGATTTGCCCGACACGCATTCCTACCTGTTTTTCGGGCAACCCGGCTTTGATAAGCATTTCCCCAAGCTGCGGGCGTGACTTCCCCACAAGATTAGTAGCCCCGTCGGACACTGTCCGGGGAACCGCCATAACTTCGGGTGTTATTGGAACATCAGTCATAGATTTCGCGCCAGCCATAGGTATTTAGTCGTCTTACAATCAGACGGCCAAAAGCGAAACAAGTATCTTGTTGGGCCGGCGGCTTGCCTAGCCGCTACAGCGTTTGGCCGCTTCGTCCAGCGCCGCCGTAAAGCCCAGCAACGAAAACACATCTTTTGTCTTGGTTCCACGCGCCGACTGCGCAGATAGAATCGCTTCTGCACCACGCTTCATGGCGGTAATGATTTTCGCGTCGTCCGCTTCGCTTGGGGCCCAGGCCATTTCTTTGTTGGTTGCAGCGTCGGTAAACAACTGGAAAGTTTGCCCGCTGATTTCCAATGCCACCTGAGATCCCGGCGCAAATGGATACCCACCGGTAAACGATATCTGCCCTTTGGCACCCTTGCTTGGGATGTAGGACACGAACAACAATATGTCTCCACGCCGAACGGCCACAACCCGCCCGTCCTTGGTATTTATTGTTTCTTTTGGTGCAGAAACGCTCCAGCAGGATGTTGGATCAGTCTCAACAAAAACGCTCCAGTCCGTTTTCGCCGCCACACGGTTAGAGGATTCGTCCTGTGCAAACACGGTTGTGCCCACCATCGCAAGCGACGCGCCCAACAAACCATACCATAATTTTGATGTCATATTTTCACAGCCTCCAGCTGCCTTGTGCCTCTGTTTGGGTCGCCTGATCCATTTATTGAATCTTTTTGAAGTGCGCACCATTTTCAACTCGATTAGCCTAGTTTAACGTATCTCTGCCTGAACTTAAAAGGCCCCTTGGCGAAAAATCGCGCAACTTAGTGAGAGGAAGCAGAATTGAATAATCCAGTAGCGATGGCCGAGGTCTGGCGTGGCGAATTTTTGGAATGTGTACACGTCGGCCACGCCGTTGTTTGTGATGCTTCCGGCAATATCGTACAGGCATGGGGTGACCCGGACGCGGTGATTTTGCCGCGCTCATCGTGCAAGATGATCCAGGCACTTCCCTTGATCGAAAGCGGCGCGGCAGATGCTTTTGGTCTGACACAGGATCAACTGGCGCTGTCCTGTGCGTCACATCAGGCGGCGGCTATTCATACCGACCGGGTTCAGACATGGTTGGCTAATTTAGGATTGAGTGACGAAGACTTTCGCTGTGGCCCACAAATGCCCAACGATTGGGACGCAAAACAGACACTAATTAAGGGTGATCAGTCCCCCTGCCGGTATCATAACAATTGCTCGGGTAAGCATTCCGGTTTTTTGACCACCACAAAACACCTGAAAGCAGGGCCGGAATATGTGGATCTGTCCCATCCGTTGCAATTGGCGGTGCGCGAAGCCTTTGAAGATGTCACCAGAATCGATAGCCCCGGTTTTGGCATTGATGGATGTTCGGCACCCAACTTTGCTACAACAGTTCACGGCCTGGCCCGCGCGATGGGTTTCTTTGCGGCGGCGCGCGATGATGGACCTTTGCGAAACCGGGCAGCCGCGCGGTTGGTTGAGGCGATGATGGCCTACCCGGAGCTGGTTGCTGGAGAAGGTCGGGCCTGTACCGATTTGATGCGGGCCATGGGCGGCAATGTGGCGCTGAAGGGTGGGGCCGAAGGCGTTTATGTTGCGATATTACCAGAGAAGGGCTTGGGCGTTGCCTTGAAAATTCGCGACGGGGCGTCGAGGGGATCGGAATGCGCCATCGCTGCAATACTGGTTAGCCTTGGCGCGCTRGATGCAAATGACCCGGTGTTAGATAAGTGGATGGACGTAAAACAGCGTAATTTTGACGGGTTAGAGACTGGTTATCTGCGGCCAGCCATCGGATTTCCCAATTAAGTAACAAATTCGCTTTTGTTATACCCCTGCATATACAGCAACGCAGTCAAATCGCAGTGGTTAATGCGAATATCGCACTGTTCCGCAACTGCTGGTTTGGCATGTGCTGCCACACCAGCACCCGCTGCGTGCAACATTCCCAGATCATTTGCACCGTCACCAACCGCCATAGTCTGATCCGTTGTTATGCCCAGTCGTTCCGTAATTTCATTTAATGCCAACACCTTAGCATCGCGCCCCAAAATTGGATCAGTAACTTTCCCGGTCAGTTTGCCGTCTTCAATGATCAAGGTATTGGCGTGGTGCTCATCAAATCCCAGATCAGCGGCAATCCTGGTTGTAAAATCCGTGAACCCGCCAGACACCAGCGCTGTGTAAATATTGTTCGCTTTCAAAGTCGCAAGTAGCGTTGTGGCACCGGGCATCAAAGTGATGTGGTTGGCCAAAACAGTGTCTATTATGCCTGAGTTAGTTCCTTTTAGCAGTGCTACGCGCTTGACCAGAGAGGATTTAAAATCCAGATCTCCATTCATGACCCGGGTAGTAATCGCCGCGACCTGCGGCCCGACACCCGCATAGTCGGCCAGTTCATCAATACATTCCTGCTGGATCATTGTGGAATCCATATCGGCCAGAAAAAGTAGCTTTTTGCGCCCCCTGGTTGGCTGAATAACCAAATCTATTTTCAGTTCTTGCAAATCTTTCCAACTGCTCCAAAAACTATCCGGCTTTGCCGCAACACTAAATTCGACAGCCTCATTCGCAGAGAGCCACCGCAATTCGCCCCCACCCCATGCGCTTCGCAGGTTATTTGCCAAAACAGGCTCTAACGTTGCTATTTTTGGATTGGAAATCAGAGTAACCATATACATCGGCGTTTCGATCCTTAGGACTTTGTGTCGTATCTGACGCAATAAGCGGCGCTATAACCGCAAAATTTCGCTTGTGGAAGCGAATTTAGCCGCTTATCCCCGCCCGTGGGACACCCTTCCCCAACGAAGGGCATATATCTGTGAGGATACCACCGATGACTATACCACAACCGGCTTTGCGGCCGGATAACCCGCGTTTCTCAAGTGGCCCCTGTGCCAAACCCCCCAATTTCAATCTTCAAAACCTGTCCGACGCGCCCCTGGGCCGCTCGCACCGGGCGACTGTTGGCAAGGATAAGTTGCGGGAARCCATTGAAGTAACGCGGAAAATTCTGGGTGTGCCGGAYAACTACCGCATTGGCATTGTACCTGCATCGGACACCGGTGCCATGGAAATGGCGATGTGGAATCTGCTGGGGCAGCGCCCGGTGGAAATGCTGGCATGGGAAAGTTTTGGCGCCGGCTGGATCACCGATGTGGTCAAACARCTAAAACTGGATGCGACGGTACGGACAGCCGACTACGGGCAGATTGTTAATCTGTCCAAAGTAGATTTTGACAAGGATGTTGTGTTCACCTGGAACGGAACAACCAGCGGTGTTCGGGTACCTGATGGCGAAGTAATTCCCGTTGATCGTCAGGGACTTACCATATGTGACGCGACCAGTGCGGCGTTTGCGATGGACCTGCCATGGGACAGGTTGGACGCCACGACATTCAGTTGGCAGAAGGTTYTGGGTGGCGAAGCGGCGCATGGAATGCTGATCCTGAGCCCGCGAGCGGTGGAACGGCTGGAAAGCTATACACCTGATTGGCCGTTGCCGAAAATTTTCAGGCTGACCAAAGGCGGGAAACTGATTGARGGAATATTTGAAGGTGCGACGATCAATACGCCTTCAATGCTGGCGGTCGAAGACTATTTGCAGGCGCTGAAATGGGCGGGTTCKGTGGGYGGYCTGAAAGGGTTGATTGCCCGTGCAGACGCAAATACCGCTGTGTTAGAGACGTTTTGCAACCAAAATAACTGGATCAATAATCTGGCTGAAGACCCGGCTACGCGCTCTAATACTTCTGTTTGCCTGAAGTTTACTGATCCCCGAATTRGCGACGGTGCRGGTTTTGCCAAAGCCGTTGCGAAGCGGCTGGAGTCCGCRGGTGCGGCCTTTGATATCGGGGCGTATCGCGATGCGCCKCCGGGCTTGCGTATCTGGTGTGGCGGAACTGTTGAAACGTCGGATCTGGAGGCCTTGATGCCCTGGATCAGCTGGGCGTTTGAAGTTGAAATTGAAAACCTGGCCCAAACGGCCTGAATCCTGAAATWTTGTGCAATTGGTACGATTGGTACCCATAAATTGCACAAACCCAAAAAAGGAGCCTGACATGGCCCCCAAAGTTCTCGTCTCTGACAAACTATCGCAAGCAGCCGTACAGATATTCCGTGATCGCGGAATTGATGTGACGTTTGAACCTGATCTTGGCAAAGACAAGATCGCCCTTTTGCGCGCCATTCCGGAATTTGACGGGCTGGCGATTCGCTCGGCCACAAAAGTCACCGAAAAAATTCTGAACAACGCGCCCAACCTGAAAGTCGTGGCRCGGGCCGGGATYGGSGTGGATAATATTGATATTCCGGCRGCGTCAAAACGCGGCGTGATCGTGATGAACACGCCTTTTGGGAATTCTATCACCACAGCCGAACACGCGATTGCGCTGATGATGGCGGTGGCGCGACAAATTCCGGCGGCCAGCACATCGACCCATGCCGGGAAGTGGGAAAAATCCGCGTTTATGGGGGTTGAACTGACCGGCAAAACYCTGGGCGTGATTGGTGCSGGGAATATYGGATCAATCGTGTGCGAACGCGCGCTGGGATTGAAGATGAAAGTCATCGCCTATGATCCGTWTCTGAGCGAAGAACGCGCGGCGACGCTTGGGGTCACAAAAGTTGAGCTGGATGAGCTGCTGGGGCGCGCGGATTTCATTACCTTCCATGTGCCGCTGACCGAYAAGACCCGCAACATYCTGTCGCGCGAAGCGATCGCCAAGTTGAAGCCGGGGGTGCGGATTATCAATTGCGCRCGCGGTGGTCTGGTGGATGAAGAGGCGCTGGCGGAAGCGTTAAGATCCGGGCTGGTTGCGGGGGCCGGGTTTGATGTTTTTGCCAAAGAACCGGCCACCGACAGCCCGCTGTTTAACCTGCCAAATGTGGTTGTGACACCACATTTGGGGGCATCCACCAGCGAGGCACAGGWAAATGTTGCCATTCAGGTGGCTGAACAGATGTCAGACTATTTATTGGACGGAGCAGTGTCTAACGCGCTGAATATGCCGTCTGTTACGGCGGAAGAAGCCAAGGTGATGGGGCCGTGGTTAAAGCTGGCCGGGCATCTTGGGTCTTTTGTTGGCCARCTGACGGATGAGCCGATCAAGGCGATCAACATCCTCTATGACGGGGCGGTTGGTGAGATGAATACGGCAGCATTGAACGCCGCCGCCGTGGCCGGGATCATGCAGGCGACCAACCCGGATCTAAACATGGTATCTGCGCCGGTGATTGCGAAGGAACGGGGCGTAAATATTTCGACCACGACCCAGGACAAAACCGGGGTATTTGATGCGTTCATCAAGCTGACAGTGGTGACGACAAAGCGYGAGCGTTCTATTGGGGGCACGGTGTTTTCCGACGGTAAACCGCGGTTTATCCAGATCAAGGGCATCAATATTGACGCCGAGATTGGCCGGCACATGCTGTACACCACCAATGAAGATGTGCCGGGTATTATCGGRACATTGGGGCGGATATTGGGTGAGGGGAATGTAAATATCGCCAATTTYACCCTTGGCCGGACCGATCAGGGCAAGGATGCTATTGCGCTGCTTTATGTGGATGATGCCGTGCCAGCGCCRGTATTGGCCGRTTTGCGGGCGACCGGATTGTTTGATCAGCTTAGGCCACTTGAATTTGAGGTGGTTGCGGGTGGCTAAACCTGATCCTATGGCCGCGCCGCGCAAATTGTGCGGCGTCACTGTTTAGCATGATTGGATCGGGTTGATGGCTGTGGACAGAATTTATGCGATTGGCGATATTCACGGGCATCTGGACAGGCTGCGTTCGGTTCATCACTGGATCGATGAAGATCGCAACCGCGAGGGTGGTAAAGATGTTGTCGTGCATGTTGGGGATCTGACGGATCGCGGGCCAGATAGTGCCGGGGTTCTTGATTTCCTGATTGACGGATTGGCGGCTGACCAGCCTTGGGTCGTGCTGAAGGGCAACCATGATCGGATGATGTCGCTGTATCTGGAAAGCCCCGCGCAACATGATCACAAGCTGCGTAGCGAATACAACTGGCTGAGCGGACCGCTTGGCGGGCTGACAACGCTGGCTTCCTATGGGATCAATACGGATGTGGACGACCTGGAACCCTTGCATGACCTGGCTGTTGCCGCTGTACCCGAGGGGCATAAGGCGTTTTTGGGCGGGTTAGACACTATGTTTCGCGTTGAGGACACCGTTATTGTCCATGCCGGGATCAAACCCGGCGTGGCGATTGAGAGTCAGGTCGAAGACGATCTGGTCTGGATACGTGAGCCATTTTTAAGCGATACCACCGATCATGGTCCGCTGATTGTCCACGGGCATACGCCGGTTGAAACGCCTACCCATTATGGCAATCGGATCAACATCGACAGCGGCGTTGCCTTTGGCGGGCCGCTGACAGTGATCGTGATTGAGGGACGTGATGTGTGGAATCTGACCGCTGTCGGGCGGGTTCTTTTGCGGCCTGTATCAGAGGTCTGACAGCTCTTTTTCGTGCATCCAGTCGGCATGTTTCGGCGCCTTTTTTGTGCGCGACCATTCCTCCAGCATGTCCCAYTTAACMGCGTCCAGTTTCGCCAGCATCGCGTCTTCATCCGGRTCGGGACAGGCGAGTTCAACGCGGTGACCGCTGGGGTCGAAGAAATAGATTGAGTGAAAGATTGARTGGTCGGTAACACCAAGGACTTCGACGCCGCTTGCTTCCAGATGGTTTTTGTATTCGATCAGCGTGTCGCGGTCTTTCACTTTGAACGCAATATGCTGCACCCAGACCGGCGTGTTTGGGTCACGGCCCATTTCGGGTTTCGTAGGCAATTCAAAGAACGCCAGAACGTTGCCGTTTCCGGCGTCCATGAAAATGTGCATATAGGGATCGGGTTCGTGGGTTGAGGGGACGTGATCTTCGGCGATAGCCAGCACGAAATCCATGTTCAGCATTTTGCTGTACCATTCCACGGTTTCCTTGGCGTCTTTGCAGCGATAGGCAACGTGGTGAATTTGTTCTATTTTCATGGGGTTTCCTTTGGTGTTCGGTCCCATTCGCGCGTTATTTGGTCAATTTCTGGCGGTTGCTGCGGCGGCATCCATGGCGGCAGTTAAAACCTTGGGGTCACCAATATGGTTAGCCAGCAGCAATATCAGGCGTGCGTTGAGCGCGTCGCTTTGATCCTTGGTCAGGTCGTCATGGTGGGCSAGCAATTCGGCGTAGAAATCATCGGCGCTGGCCAGGTTCGGCTTTGTGTTTAGCTTGGACATTTTATGCTCCTTCAGGCTGGCCGGTGGCGRTGGCRAGGGCKKYGAGGACYGCSGYTTTGTCGAAMYCGGTCCAGCGGGCRGCGATGTGTTGGTCGGGGCGCATCAGGTAGATCGCGGATTTGGCAGTGCCAAGATAGCGTTCTGCCAGTTCCGGGGATTTTTCAGGGTCTAACGTTAGGGTTTTGATCGAAATTCCGTTTAATGACAGGTCGTTTGGCGCGTCACATCCGATAGCGAGCAGTTGGAAATGGTTGCCGAGGTGGTCCAGTAACCAGCCGTCGGTTATTGGCGCATCTGCGGCGGGTGCGCCGGGGCGGGTTTGGGATGGCAGGTCGGGGCTGTCGGGGCCGTTCAGAATTGATCCGTCATAGATGCAGGGCACCGAAAGGCGRCCGGAATTGACCAGTGGGCGGGCAAATTCATGGGATTGCGCAAGATCGAGAACAGCGTCGCGCAAGATCCGGCTCATGTCTGATTTAGGGGTGATGAAATCAGTGGATCGGGTAGAGTTCAGTATGTTTTCGTCAGCCCCGTAGACCCGTTCATCGCTGTAGGTGTCCAGCAGGGTTTCGGGTGATTTTCCGTCGAGCACCAGTTTCAGCTTCCAGCCGAGATTATCAGTATCCTGCAATCCGCTATTGGCCCCACGCGCGCCAAAAGGGGAAACCTGATGCGCGGCGTCGCCGGCAAACAGCACCCTGTTATAGCGGAATTTATCCATGCGACGACACTGGAACGTATAAATAGACACCCATTCCAGCTCAAATCTGGCGTCTTCGCCCAGCATCGCATGCAAGCGAGGTATCACGTTTTCAGGTTTCTTTTCTTCTTCCTTGTCGATGTCCCAACCCAGTTGCAGATCAATCCGCCAGACATTGTCAGGCTGTTTGTGCAGCAGGGCCGATTGGCCGCGGTTGAATGGCGGGTCAAACCAGAACCAGCGTTCGGTTGGAAAATCAGCGTCCATCACCACGTCGGCGATCAGGAAGTTGTCTTCGAACACCCGGCCTTTGAATTCGTGACCAAGCATAATCCGCGCCGAAGAATTGGCCCCGTCGCAGGCAATCAGCCAATCGCATTCCAGCATGTAYGAGCCTTCCGGGGTCTCGACTTCCATGCGTACAAAATCACCATTGTCGGAAAGGGCCGCGACCTTATTTTTGCCACGCAGTTCTATTGGTTTGCCCTGGGCCTGCAACTCGCGCACCCGGTTCACCAGGTATTCTTCGAAGTAGTATTGCTGGAGGTTAATGAAGGCCGGATTTTTGTGACCTTGTTCTGATTGCAGTTCAAACCTGTATGTCTCATTGGTGTCGAAAAACACTTTGCCGGTGTCCCAGACYACGCCCTTTTCCACCATCGGTTCGCCGCACCCTAGCCGGTCAAGGATTTCCAGCGGRCGTTTGGCAAAACAGATGGCGCGGCTGCCGAAACTGACGCGGTCATTGTCGTCAAGCACCACAACCGGCACGTCGTTCTGCGCCAGATCAATCGCTATGCCCAAACCAATGGGACCAGCGCCGATAACGACGACCGGATGACGGGTAGCAGGACCTGCACCCTGATCTTTTGAGCGTTCATAGGGGTARAGCGGRGTTTCGAATATCTTGTTGCCCATGGCAGTTTTCCCTTATCCTTGCAGCGCTTCCCACATTTCAATGTCGCGTTGGTCGGTCCAAATACGTGGCGTATCGAGGCCGCGGGCTTCATCAAAAGCGCGCGCAACATTGAACGGCAGGCAGTGTTCATAAATCGCAAAATCGCCGAACTTAGGGTCACATTCCGCGCGCACGGCGTCCCAAGCTTCTTTTAGTGTGCCACCCCTTGCGGCAACTTTTGCGGCCGGGCGGTAAGTGCTTTGCACAAAGTCGCGTGTACTTTCTATCGCTGCGTCTACCATTTCGCGCCCGATCAGTGCGTCGCCGCGCCCCGGTGCGATGCTGACCGGGTCAAACATCGCGATATTGTCCAGCGTGTCGCCCCAATCTGCGAAGTGACCGTCGCCACAATAGCACGCTGAGTGGTATTCGACGATGTCGCCGGTGAACATGACTTCAGCGTCTGGTACCCAGACAACCGCGTCGCCTGCGGTGTGGGCGCGCCCCAGGTGCATGATGTCGATGCGTCGTTTGCCAAGGTATACTGTCATCGCGTCGGAAAATGTAGTTGTGGGATAAGTCAGGCCGGGAATGCTTTCATGGCCTTCAAACAGGCGGGGGAAGCGTTGGAATTCGCTGTCCCAGTCTTCCTGACCCCGTTCCACCACCATGGCGCGGGCGGTGTCGGACATGATGATCTGATCGGCATTGTAGGCTGAGGCCCCAAGTACCCGCACGGCGTGGTAATGGGTCAGCACCAGATGGCTGATCGGTTTATCGGTGACATTGCGAATTTCATCGATGACTTTATTTGCCAGGCGCGGGGTGGCCTGAGCCTCAATCACCATGACGCTGTCGTCGCCGATGATSACRCCKGAATTTGGATCRCCYTCSGCSGTRAASGCRTACNAGCCCTNCGCCRATTTCGACGAATGTKGTTTTCTTTTCRSWCATGTCGCYYTGMGAKGCGAATGCTTTGGCCATGTTAGTTACCTTCTATAAATTCAATGCGGTTTCCAACCGGATCATCGGTGAAGAACCGGCGGCGATTCGCGATATGTTCGTCCCACCTGACGGGGTGGCCTGCAAGGGCGATTKTGTCGGCSAGAYTGTCWARATCAGTGACTAWTAAGGCRGGRTGYGCYTTTTTTGCGGGKGTRAAYTCGCGTTCTACCCCYARGTGWATTTCGGTGTCGTCATAGCGGAACCACGCGCCRCCACSSGATTGTAGCATGGTGGGCTTTTCCAGCTCTTTGAAACCCAGAATTCCAACCCAGAACGCGCGACTTGCGTCTTCTGCCCCGGCGGGGATTGCCAGTTGGATATGGTCCAGCTTCATCATGTCATCATGCCCAGTCTGGTTTGTCTATTGCTGGTATTACAGTTCCGGCGCAGTCGCCGAAACCGATTTTGAAACCGCTTCCCTGCGCATGGCCGCGCAAAGTTAATGTATCACCGTCTTCAAGGAAACTGCGTGTCTCACCGCTGTCCAGCATCATTGGTTCTTTGCCACCCCAGCTAAGTTCCAGCATTGAGCCGCGTGACAGCTTTTCGGGGCCAGATATGGTGCCGGAGCCGAGCAGATCACCCGGATTCATCGGGCAGCCGGATGTCGCGTGATGCGCCAGTTGTTGCGCGGCGGAATAGTACATTTCTTTGTAGTTKGTRYKRGYSATCAGYGTTTCTGGTTGGCTTTTCGGGGCCAGCGATGCGGTCAAGGCGATGTCGTATAACATCGGGCCGGGTTCTTGCAGGTAGKKCAGTAGTTGTTTTTCCCGGGTTGGGGTCGCGGTTCGAAATGGTTCCAGTGCCGCCTTGGTCACAATCCACGGGGAAATCGTGGTGGCGGTGGCTTTGGCCTGAAACGGCCCCAGTGGCTGGTATTCCCAGGCCTGAATGTCGCGCGCGGACCAGTCGTTCAGCAGGACGTAACCAAAGATCATATCRTCGGCCTGTTGCACCGAAATCATATCATCCGACGGGGTGCCGACGATGGCGCCCATTTCGCATTCGAAGTCGAAGCGTTTGCAAGGCGCGAAGTGCGGGTTTTCCTCGGTGGGGGGCTTTAGCTGGCCCCATGGGCGGCGCACCGGCGCGCCGGAAACCACCACGGATGAGGCGCGGCCATTGTAGCCGATCGGGATGTGCAGCCAGTTGGGTGGCAGGGCGTTTTCAGCGCCGCGAAACATGGTGCCGACATTGGTGGCGTGGTGGCGGCCCGAGTAGAAATCGGTGTATTCGGATACGACRAAKGGCATGTGCAGGGTTGCATCACGCATTGGRACCATATGTGGCTCTAATGCGGGTYTTWTTGGTGATTTTTCGGCGAGCGCCGCGGTTATTTCAGCTCGGAAACTAGCCCATATGTCGGCGCCAAGTTCCATGAAATCGTTCCAGAATGGAACGTCGAATACCGCGACATCGTCAGGGGTGAATATGCCCGCTTCTTCGGCGCTGGTAACGTCCAGTATCTGATCGCCGATKGCGACKCCGCAACGCATTTCACYATCSYCMACKGAAAACACACCGTAGGGCAGGTTGTTCARCGGGAAATCTGTGTCTGGCGTGTTCGCGCTTACAACCCAGCTTATAAGCCGCGTCATTATTTAGGCTCCGGGGTGCCATCGAATTTCTTTTCRATACCATTCCAGCAGTCGATGTAATTGTCCTGCAAGGGGGCATCATTTGCGGCGAATTCTGTCAGATGCTGAGGGAAGCGGGTTTCAATCATGAATGACATGGTATTCTCCAGCTTATCCGGGCCGAGATTGGCGTTTGACGCCTTTTCGAACGCAGCGTTGTCCGGGCCGTGGGGCAGCATCATATTATGCAGGCTCATCCCGCCGGGCGCGAAGCCGTCTGGTTTGGCGTCATATTCGCCGTAAATATTGCCCATCAGTTCCGACATGATGTTCTTGTGATACCACGGCGGGCGAAAGGTGTCTTCCGCCACCATCCAGCGTTCTCGAAACAGCACGAAATCAATGTTTGCGGTTCCGGGGATGCCCGATGGCGCAGTGAGGACAGTGAAAATGGACGGATCGGGGTGGTCGAACAGGACCGCACCGATGGGGCAATATGTGGTTAAGTCGTATTTCACCGGGGCATAGTTKCCGTGCCATGCAACTACGTCGAGCGGGCTGTGACCGATTTGAGTGCGGTGAAACTGGCCGCACCATTTRACGGTRACRGTRCTGGGGGYYTCKCGRTCTTCRAACGCSGCYACSGGRGATTTGAARTCGCGMCGGTTGGCCATGCARTTKGCSCCGATTGGGCCWCGWCCKGGYAAATCGAATTTCTGGCCRTAGTTTTCGCAGACAAATCCACGCGCCGGGCCACTGGTTAGTTCGACGCGGAAAACMAGGCCGCGGGGGATGATCGCGATTTCTTTYGGGGCRATGTCRATGGTGCCAAGTTCGGTGTGAAAACGCAGCGCGCCTTCCTGTGGGATGATCAGCAATTCGGAATCAGCGGAGTAGAAATAGTCTTCTTCCATGCTGGCGTTGATCAGATAGACGTGGGTGGCCATGCCGACCTGGGTATTTACATCGCCAGCCGTGGTCATGGTGTGCATCCCGGTCAGGAAAGTCAGCGGGTCRTCGGTGTGGGCYAGTGGATCCCAGCGATATTGTCCAAGCGAGGTCACATCCGGATGGATATTTGGCGCGGATTTCCACTGCGGCAGGTCGATTTTTTCGAACCGGTGCGTGTGTTTGACSGARGGGCGGATKCGRTAGCACCATGTGCGTTCGTTCTGGTGACTKGGCGCRGTGAAGGCGGTGCCGGAAAGCTGTTCGCCGTACAGGCCATAGGCGCATTTTTGCGGGCTGTTCATGCCTTGTGGCAGGGCACCGGGCAGGGCYTCGGTYTCATAATCATTGCCGAAACCGGGCATGTARCCCTGATGTGGGCCGGGCAGCGTTTCTGCACGGGTCATGTTTCTGGTTGCTGGTTGGCTGGTCATTTGATCCCCCTGTTTTAGTCAGGTCGAGGTGAGTTCGCGCGTGAAGATAATTATCGTTGCAATTACAATGAAGTCAAGTAAAGGCGTTGTGTACGGGTCGGTCTGGACTTGAATATTTACGTTTTACATGGCTTTGTCGAATTTGCTTGGATACTACAGGAATTCCCTTGTCAGATTTCAAATTGGATAGCTTTTTACCGTACCAGTTATCGGTTCTCGCGGCGCAGGTTAGCCGCGAATTTTCTGCGATTTATCGGGAAAGGTTTGGCATTTCAGTTTCCGAGTGGCGAGTCGTCGCACACCTGAGTCAGACGGATGAGCCAGTAAGCGTGCGCGAAATTTTTCAGAAGGTCGATATGGATAAATCCAAGGTCAGCCGGGCGGCCGCAAAGTTGGAAAGCCGGGGGTTTGTTGTGAAGACCCAGAACAAGACTGACGGGCGCTTGGTTGAGCTAAAACTAAGTGCTGCSGGGCGCGAGCTGATCCGCGAAATGGCCCCTATTGCACGGGAGTATGAGAAACAAATTCTTTCGCAACTGGGGGAGCAGGAATCGGAATTTAGTGCAGCGTTAGAGACGCTTTTGGCTGGGAAATAGCGCTGTGGTTTTCAGACATTCCCGCCGATTGATTACGATGCGCAGCCGGGCGATCACCGTGGCTTATGATATTGAACTGCATCGCTGGACCGGCCCTGAAATGACAATTCTGGTGCTGGCGGATTTGCATGTGGCGGCCCCCTGGACMWCGCTGGGGCATGTGGCGGACGCGGTTCRCCAGATCAACGATTTGTCGCCTGACATGATCGTGCTGGCCGGGGATTATCTGGTCGGGAAGGTTATTCCCGGCACCCATGCGAATGCTGCGGAAATTGTCGAAGTTTTAGATCAGCTTTCGGCGCCTATGGGGGTGTTCGCGATYATGGGCAACCATGACTGGATTGACTGTACCCTGGCRCAGCAGAGCARGTTTGAGCGRTCRTCGGTRGTTGAAGCCTTTGCGCMGACYTCRATGAAYATGATGCARAAYRCGKCCGCGAAAGTGGAACACGGTGGGCAAGCATTGTGGGTGGTGGGGCTGGACAGTCAGCGGCCRACGCATCGGGACTGGAGCCAGGGGCTGCACCGGCCCGAGCAAGGCTTTGCCGATGTRCCTGAGGGTGCRCCWGCRATMYTGCTGGCCCACGAGCCGGATTATTTTGAAATCGGCGATACGCGGGCGGGGCTGCAAATTAGCGGCCATACCCATGGCGGGCAGTTAAATCTGTTTGGCTGGCGTCCGCTGACACCKTCGCAGTATGGTAGCAAGTATGCTTACGGCCATATCCGCGACGGCAATCGTGATCTGGTCGTATCGGGGGGCCTGGGGTTTTCGGGGCTGCCAATGCGGATCGGGCAGGCGCCGGAAATTACGATGATCCGGGTACGAGCAGMAAAAGAGCATGATTAGAGACTGAAAACAGCGGTATTTGGCGATAAAAGGAAGAATACATCATGGACGACATCGTAATTCTGGGCGGGGCGCGGACTGCTATTGGTGGCTTTGGCGGYTCTCTGGCGGGTATTYCCCCGGTCAGTCTGGCGGCAACGGTTGCCGSGGCCGCAATGGATCGTTCGGGTGTTGAGCCAGGACAGATTGGCCATGTGGTTTATGGGCATGTGCTGAATACCGAGCCCAGSGACRYSKACMYGRKMMKGATGGCGGCGATTGAGGCCGGTATTCCCGACAGCGTTCCGGCGATGAATGTGAACCGTTTATGTGGATCAGGGGCGCAGGCGATCGTGTCTATTGTTCAGTCTCTGGCACTGGGGGACGYCGATTTTGGACTGGCAGGAGGCGCGGAAAACATGAGCCGTGCGCCTTATATTATGCCCGCCGCGCGCTGGGGGCAAAAGATGGGCGATGTGGCGGTGACGGATATGCTGCTGGGCACGCTGAACTGCCCGTTTGGCACCGGGCATATGGGGATCACGGCGGAAAATGTAGCGGCTGAGCATGACATCAGCCGTGAGGATCAGGATGCCTTTGCTTTGGTCAGCCAGCAGCGTGCGGCACATGCGATTGAGAGCGGGTATTTTAAGGATCAGATCGTTCCGGTCGAAGTAAAAGTGCGCCGCGAAATGGTGATGTTTGATACCGATGAGCACCCAAGGGCAACAACAGCCGAGGCATTGTCAGGTTTGCGGACTGCGTTTCAAAAGGACGGCACAGTTACTGCCGGGAATGCCAGTGGGATCAATGACGGTGCGGCGGCCCTTGTAMYGSCGMKCRYKSWGGCGGCTGAAAAGGCCGGCCTGAAGCCACGCGCACGGATACTGGGGTATGCCCATGCCGGGGTGCGCCCTGAGGTGATGGGTATCGGACCGRTTCCGGCTGTCGAAGCGCTGCTGGCGCGTACCGGGCTGAGTGTTGGTGATTTTGACGTAATCGAGTCTAATGAAGCATTTGCAGCGCAGGCATTGGCGGTCAGCAAGGGTCTGGGGCTGGACCCGGCGCGTGTRAACCCAAACGGTGGYGCAATAGCATTGGGACATCCTGTTGGGGCGACCGGGGCAATTATCACGATTAAAGCGTTGAGTGAGCTTGAACGCACCGGCGGCTCGAAGGCGCTGATTACGATGTGTATTGGCGGTGGTCAGGGCATCGCGCTGGCGATTGAACGRGTGTAAATCCTGTARGCCGGAAAACTGGCGCGGCTAAATTAAGGCCCTGTTCACCCACAACTGTTTAAATTTGTCTCCATAGGACGAGCACTTGCGACTCGCTGCTTCGGAGATAGATGGATGAGCAATATGGATGCGCTTTCGCAGGAACGCCGTGCCCGATTGGCGGCAGAGCGGATGCTTGATTCGAAACAAAGTGAGCTGTTCACCGCAAATGCGGAACTGTCGAAACACGCGCTTTCCCTGTCAGACGAGATTATTGAAAAGCGCGAAGAAGTTGAAACCGTGCGACATGTTGCAGAGGAACTGCGCGGGGAAAACACCCGTACGTTGCAAGACCTGGAACAGGCCAATGATGCGGCGGACCGCGCAGAACGGCGGCTGTGGGATTCGGTTGAAACAATTGAAGACGGCTTTGCGATGTTTGACAGCGACGGGGCCCTGGTCTCGGCAAACGCTGCCTATTTGTCGGTATTTGAAGACATGAAAGTCGTGGCCCCCGGAATTCGTTACCCTGAGATCGTGGATATTATGGTGGACGAAGGAATTGTCGACACTGACGGGCAGGACCCGGAGGGCTGGCGACGTGATTTGTTGGCGCGYTGGCAGGGCSCGGAACTGACTCCCAAAGTGATCAAGCTGTGGAATGGTGAATTYATCAAGCTGGTGGACCGGCGTAGTAAGAATGGCGACACGGTTTCGCTGGCACTGAACATCACCGAATCCATCGAGCGCGAGCAAGAGCTGGAACACGCACGCAACAAGGCCGAGGCCGCTAACCGGGCCAAGTCGGCGTTTTTAGCCAAGATGAGCCATGAACTGCGCACCCCGATGAACGGCGTTGTCGGGATGGCAGATYTRTTGGTYGATACAAAATTGAGCGAAGAACAAAGGTTGTTTGTTGATACGATACGGACCTCTGGTGAAACCCTGTTGACGCTCATTAACGATGTGCTGGATTTCTCCAAAATGGAGGCGTCCAAACTGGTGTTGCACAGCGAGCCGTTCGATCTGGAACAGACGCTGACCGAAGTGTTGATGCTGTTCCAACCGGCGGTCCTGGCGAAGAATGTCGATCTGATCATTGACTACGATATGTTCTTGCCAACGCGGTTCATTGGCGACGCGGTACGCATTCGCCAGATACTGACCAATCTGATCGGCAATGCGGTGAAATTCACAGGTAGCGGGCATGTTCTGGTGCGCGCGGTTGGTTTGCCCAATGGTCAGGATGATGATTACCGTGTGCATATTACTGTGGAAGACACCGGACCGGGTATCCCTGAAAACATGATCGAGCATATTTTTGGCGAATTTAACCAGGTTGAAGACGAAAAAAACCGCAGCTTTGAGGGCACTGGTCTGGGGCTGGCTATTTCAAAACAACTTGTCGAATTGATGGGCGGAAAAATCTGGGTTGATAGCGAATTGGGTCAGGGGTCAAGTTTTGGGTTTTTCATCGCCCTGCCCTCATCCGAAGGTGGCGCGTTTCAACTGGAACAGATGCCGGGCTGGGTAAAGCGCATTGTCATGCTCAGCCGACCCAGCCAGTCGGCGCGCATATTGTCAGAGCAATTGCGGATACTGGGTGCGAACGTGGTTGATGTGACACCGCAAGATTTTCGCAATGCCCCGGTTGCAAAAGCTGGTGACGTGCTGGTGGTGGACGCGGGTGGGCCGGAAAACATTGGTGTGGGCGTTATTGAATTCATGCGGGAACAGGGTGATGATATTCCAGTGATCCTGATGCAGAATCTGCAATCGGGCGATGCTGATTATAGATACGAGGCGCTTACAATTCTGACAAAACCAGTGGGGCGTAAAGTGCTGGTAAAGGCGATCAATAATATTGACACGGACAGCGCCAGCAGGCTTGCCAGAACGCCAGCGCCAGTTGTCGAAGATGGGCCRACCGATAGTCGGCCCAAATTGAGCCGCCAGATGCGGGTGCTGGCGGCAGAGGATAATCAAACCAACAGGCTGGTGCTGAGCAAACTGGTGGGCAAGCTGAATGTTGATCTGGAGTTTGCAGAAAATGGAATAGATGCCGTTGAAAAATGGCAGACATTTCAGCCTGATCTGGTGTTTATGGATATTTCGATGCCGGTTATGGATGGCAAGCAAGCCACGCAGCGAATTCGGGAACTCGAGGCTGAAACAGGCGCGCGGCATACCCCGATATTCGCGCTGACCGCCCACGCTATGGACGGCGACGGCGACGAAATTATGCAGGCGGGTCTGGACGGCTACCTGACCAAGCCACTRAACAAAGAAGCGCTGTTTAAGCAAATCGAGAGCGCCAARCCRKYSGAAGCYGTCGCGGTATTYCCTGAACTATTRCCGAATGGRYCCGGGGGCGAAACCGCTGATGTTGGTTAAGTCAGGATGCTTCGCGCAAGACATCCATGAAAGCGTCGGAAAACCGTTCCGCKCGGCGCTCACCCAGCAGCCTGTTCAGCATTGCCGGATCGCCGGATCGCATAGCAGCTACTTTTGCAAGCAGTGACGCCGAACAGGATAGTGGTTTAGCGGTGCCGTTCATGCCACGTGACAGGTCAGTTTGCACCGCGAGCAGGCGGTCAAACAGCTCTCCCTCTGGCCGRCCGGCGAGTTTGCGCCGTGTTGGGTGCAGGTCCGGCGTTGGTGCGTGKGTTACGACCTCCAGAAAAGTATCACCGTAACGCTCTAGTTTGGTTGCGCCGATGCCGCCGATACGGGCCATTTCATCCAGATTTTCCGGGCGCTTTTCGGCGATTTCAATCAAGGTGCGGTCATTGAATACCACGTAGGCCGGGACACGCGCGGCTTCTGCCAATGCGCGGCGTTTGGCCTTTAGGGCRGACAAAAGTGGTGCATCTTCTTCCGACACCTGTGTTTTCACAGGTGCGCGAGATTTGGGCGCTCGCAGGCTGTCCCGGCGCAGGGTAATCCCGGCCTCATCCCGCAGGATCGGGCGCGCGGCCTCGGTCATGCGCAGCGCGCCGTAGCGTTCGCGGTCGGGGCGGACAAGATCGCGGCCCATCATCTGCCGGAATATTCCCTGCCATTGGCGGCGGTCGTATTCTTTGCCCACACCGAAAGTTGGCAGTTGATCATGGCCGCGTTGGCGCACCTTGTCGGTTTCAGTGCCGGTCAGGATATCAATCAGGTGGCCCGCGCCAAAATATTCGCCAGTGCGCAGGATTGCCGACAGGGCTTTGCGCACGGCAACTGTTCCGTCGAACAGCTCGGGGGRGGAGGTACACAGGTCGCAGTTTCCGCAGGGCTCAGATGTTTCGCCGAAGTAACTCAGCAGGTTTTGGCGGCGGCATTTAAGCGCCTCGGCCAGACCAAGCAGGGCGTTAAGGCGGCCGTGATCGGCGGCGCGTTTATCCGCGGGGGCCGGGCTTTCGTCAATCTGTGAGCGGCGGAACCGGATGTCATCGGCGCCAAAAAGGGTCAGGGTTTCGGCAGGCGCGCCGTCGCGGCCCGAGCGGCCGATTTCCTGATAATAGGCTTCTACCGATTTGGGCAGGTCGGCGTGGGCGACCCAACGGATATCGGGTTTGTCGATGCCCATGCCAAAGGCGATTGTGGCCACAACGATCAAGCCATCTTCGCGCTGAAACCGCGCCTCAACACTGCGCCGTTCCGCCGGATCCATCCCGCCGTGGTAATGGCAGGTGGTGTGTCCGTCATCGCCAAGTGCGCGCGCCAGCGTTTCGGTTTTGGCGCGGGTGCCGCAATAGACGATGCCCGCCTGCCCGCGACGTGCCCCGGCGAAATCCAGTATCTGGCGGCGCGGCCCGTCTTTGGCCGCGAAAGCCAAGTGTATATTCGGGCGGTCAAAGCCATGCAGGAAAATACTTGGGGCAGCGGAGTCGAACAGCCGGGTGACGATTTCATTGCGGGTTTCTTCGTCCGCGGTGGCGGTAAAGGCCGCAAGCGGCACGTTCAGCGCGCGGCGCAGTTCACCGATRCGCRGGTARTCCGGGCGRAAATCGTGGCCCCACTGTGAGACACAGTGGGCCTCATCCACGGCGATCAGCGTTGTGCCAATACGGCGCAGCARGTTCAGGGTGCCACCGGAGGCGAGGCGTTCGGGGGCCATGTAGAGCAGCTTTAGCTTGCCTGCGTCCAGCGCTGCAAAAACCGCGTCRGTTTCTTCTTCGGTATTGCCGGATGTCAGCGCCCCGGCTTCTACGCCGGCGGCGCGCAGGGCGCGGACCTGATCGCGCATCAGGGCGATAAGCGGAGAAATAACTACGGTAACCCCGTCGCGCATTAATGCGGGAAGCTGAAAACACAGGGATTTACCGGCGCCGGTTGGCATGATCGCCAGCACGTTTTCGCCAGACGCCACGGCATCAACGATTTCCGCCTGTCCYGCAAGGAAGGCGTCAAATCCGAATACGGAAGACAGAAGTTCGGTTGCCGTCGGCATGGGCCTGTTTGGGTTGTTTTKRRTTTGCTCTTATTASCCAAGTCTTCCCACATGAAGAAATGGTGAACAAGGGCAAAGGCACCCGCCGATTGAGTTAGTAAAAACTGGGCGCGTTATTGATCAGAATTATCCGAGCCACATAAATCGCGATCAGGAAAACCAGTGGTGCCAGATCAAGCCCACCCATATCCGGCAGGAACCGGCGGATGCGTCCGTAAATTGGTTCCAACATCTTGTTCAGCCCAAACCATAACTGAGCAACCAACGGCTGTCGCAGGTTCAGAACCTGAAAATTTATCAGCCAGCTCATGATGATATGGGCGATCAGGATAAACCATGCGATATCGAGCAGGAGCATCAAAATCTGAAAAAGCGAAGTCATGTGGTGTTCCGATCATTAAGTTGCCAGACACCTAATATTCGCCGTAGCCCGTGACAAGTGCGAGGTGACGTTACGTTTCAATTGTATCTTCGCCACACTGAATTTTTATGGCCCAAAAAAGGAGAACCAGATGTACCCGTTCGTTCGCATGGCCAAAGAATTGTACATTCACCGCAATGCTCCGGCACTGGATATTTTCGGAACCCATGTGTCCAGCCATATGTGCTGGCCGTGGGATCTTGATCTGTGGATGGAGCTTAACAACGGGCGTACGCTAACGCTGTTTGATCTGGGTCGTATTCCGCTGGCCAAGCGCACGGGTCTGGCGAAAGTCGTTCTTAAAAATCGCTGGGGCATGACTGTGGCCGGGGTATCGGTGCGTTACCGCAAGCGTATTCGCCTGTTCCACAAGGTCGAAATGCGCAGCCGTGCGTTGGGTTGGGATGAGCGATTCATGTATCTGGAACAGTCGATGTGGAACGATAAGGGCGAGTGTACGACACACTCTTTGTATCGCATGGCGRTAACCGGGGCCAACGGAATAGTCCCGCCAAATGAAGTTGCATCCAAGTTAGGTTATGAAGGCGATACCCCTGCCCTGCCGGATTGGGTAACCGCCTGGATCAGTGCCGATGCCACCCGCCCATGGCCACCKGNNAAAGGCCTGACCWAAAGACAGCGCGGTTGCGCRAAMGKCGTTTTCCCTGTTTGTATTGGCAAAACAAATAAACAGGGGCAGGTATGGCGGATATTTCAGCAAAGAAACGCATTTGGGGCTGGATGATGTTTGATCTGGCCAGCCAGCCATATAACACGCTGTTACTGACGTTTATCTTTGGTCCCTATTTTGCTTCTGTTGTTGCTGAMGCATATATCGCTGRTGGGATGGACGCCGAGCTGGCCGGGGCGCGCACCCAAAGCCTTTGGTCGCTTGGCTTGACAATTTCCGGCGTGTTGATTGCCCTGTCCGCACCAATATTGGGTGCGATGGCTGATATATCCGGTCGTCGCATGCCATGGATATATTTTTTCTCGGTATTTTATGTCGTCGGSGCYGCCAGCCTGTGGTGGATGGTGCCGGATGCGTCGAAYACSACGATCATGCTGGCGGCGTTTATTGTTGGCTTTATCGGCATGGAATTTACCACGATTTTTACCAATGCTATTTTGCCTGAGCTGGGSACCAAAGAAGAGATYGGGCAAATCTCTGGTTCCGGGTTCGCCTTTGGCTATTGGGGCGGGYTGATTTCACTGTTTATCATGCTGCTGTTTTTCGCCGAGGATGATACCGGCAAAACRATGMTCGGATTRTCGCCGCTGTTTGGACTGGATGCCGATATGCGTGAAGGTACGCGATTTGTCGGACCGTTYAGYGCGATCTGGTTTGCCGTCACGATGGTGATCTTTTTCCTGTGGGTCAAAGAAGTCCCCAAGCCGTCAAAAACTGCGGCGACCGTCARACAYGCGCTGGCTGAACTGGGCCGGACAATCAAGCGTCTGCCAAAAAAYCCGTCATTGGCCAGCTATCTGGGRTCGTCCTTRTTTTACCGCGACGCWCTGAACGGGCTWTATGGKTTTGGCGGCGTTTACGCGACGCTGGTGCTKGGCTGGTCAATCACCAATGTCGGGATATTYGGCATTGTTGGCGGGCTTACGGCMGCRATATTTTCCTGGCTTGGYGGAAAGTTYGATCGGAAATATGGCCCTAAACCGGTGATCATTATYTGCATACTTACCCTGATTGCGGTTTGCGCAATCATTGTTGGCATGTCACGGGARAGCTTTTTCGGCATGACAYTGGCAGCGGGTTCAAGCCTGCCTGATACCGTGTTTTTCATCTGTGGTGGCGTTATTGGTGCTGCTGGTGGGGCTTTGCAGGCGTCTTCTCGCTCTATGATGGTACGCCACGCCCATCCGGATCGCACGACCGAGGCATTTGGTCTGTATGCGCTTTCCGGCAAGGCCACATCATTTCTGGCCCCGGCATTGATTGGTATGGTCACCTTTATGACCGGAAGTGCAAGGCTCGGGGTTAGCCCGCTGATTGGGCTTTTCGTTTTGGGGTTAATTCTGTTAATCTGGGTGAAACCTGATCCGGAACCCGCAAACTGATGTTACGAATTTTTCTATCACTGTTCTTTTGTTTTTCACTGGCAGCACCTGTTGCCGCTCAAACCATTGCCAAAGAACTGTTTGGTTATGTGCCTGCTGCGTCGGCGCAGACCCCCACCGCCTATGGTGGCTATGCAAAGGGGTGTCTGGCCGGAGGTGAGCAACTGGCCGAGACCGGGTCCACCTGGCAATCCATGCGCCTCAGCCGGAACCGCAATTGGGGGCACCCGGATCTGATTGCGTTTATCAAACGACTGTCAAAAAAGGCGGCGCGGCAAAAGGGCTGGAACGGAATTTATGTCGGGGACATGTCTCAGCCAAGGGGCGGGCCGATGTTGACCGGGCACGCCAGCCATCAGATCGGGCTGGACGTGGATATCTGGATGCTACCGCCGGATCGCCTGAACCTGTCRGCGCGGCGACGTGAAAACCTGTCGTCGATTTCCATGCGCCGCGAACGGGGTGCCTATGTGAACAGCAGCTGGACGCGCCAGCATATGAACATTCTGAAAGCGGCGGCCAAGGATAAAGCCGTGGCGCGGATTTTCGTGTTTCCGGGCGCAAAGGTGCAGATGTGCAAGGACGCCAAAGGCAACCGCGACTGGCTGCGCAAAATCCGGCCATGGTGGGGGCATTATACCCATTTTCATGTGCGGCTGAACTGCCCAAAGGGGGCAAAGGGTTGCGTTGATCAGGCACCACCCCCACCCGGTGACGGCTGCGCTGCCGCTGAAACCTGGGTACAGGATATTTTGTTTCCACCCCCCCCCTCAACCACCCCATCGAAACCTCGCCCACAAATTGTGCTGGCCGATTTACCAAACCAATGCGCAGCCGTATTACAATCGCGCTGATCGCAGCGGCATTGCTGGCAACAGTGATWGGTTCGGGCGCGCAGGCGCCGGATAATGTSACGCTGGTTGGCAGTTTCCGCTGGAAGGAAAACGATGATCAGTTTGGCGGTTTTTCCGGGCTGGAAATCAGTGATGACGGGTCCGAATTCTGGGCTGTCGGTGATGGCGGGATTTTTGTTCAGGGCAATTTACTGCGCGACGCGGATACAGATGCGATTACCGGCGTGTCTACCTTTATACCTAAAGCACTAAAATCRCCGAGCGGGAAAGTTACCACCGGTGTTTGGGATGACGCCGAAGGGCTGGCGATTACTGATACGGGCCGGGCCTATGTTTCGTTTGAGGGTTACCACCGCATCTGGGCCTATGATGAGGCAGGYGGTTCAGCGATTGAGATACCTCAGCACCCTGAYTTTAAAGGAATGCAGAATAATTCGTCGCTTGAGGTTTTGGCGATCGACGCCCAGGGTACGTTGTTTACCGCGCCCGAGCGCTCGGGCGTTATAACCCGTCCGTTTCCGGTTTATCGGTTCAAGGATGGCGTCTGGGATCAGCCCTTTGGGATACCCCGCCRSAGCCCTTTCCTGATTGTTGGCGGGGATTTTGGACCGGACGGAAAATTTTATCTGCTTGAGCGGCATCTGAACGGGCTGTTTGGCTTCCAGACCCGTGTGCGACGATTTACTTTCACTGAGACCGGAATCGAGGACGAAGAGACCTTGTTGGAAACCAACACCGGACGCCACGACAATCTGGAAGGCATTGCGGTATGGCGGGAYGGCGGGGGCGACATCCGTATCACAATGATTTCAGACGATAATTTCAAAGCGTTCCAGCGCACCGAGTTCGTTGARTACCGGATTACCGAGTARCTTGATCTAAGTCGCTTAAGGGGTTAGGACACGTCGTCCCGTATCGGGGCCAAGTCKCCGCAACCTTGATAAAACGGAAAATTAAAATGACACGTATCCTGCCTGGCGTCATTGCCATGGCCGCGATTGTTGTGGCCTCAAATATCCTTGTGCAGCACCTGTTTGGCCAATGGCTGACATGGGGGGCGTTTACCTACCCACTGGCGTTTCTGGTCACSGATGTGATGAACCGSGTTTATGGCGCGAAKGTCGCTCGGCGTGTAGTATTTATCGGGTTTTTAGTTGGCGTTGCCAGCTCGYTGGTCGGCACGCAGATCATCGGGGATTTTGGSCCRCTGGTGACATGGCGCATCGCAGCCGGGTCSGGRATTGCGTTCCTGAGCGCACAAATGCTGGACGTGGCAATATTCGACAARTTACGCGGTGGRGCGTGGTGGCGGGCACCRTTGRCCAGCACACTTATAGGTTCATCCCTAGACACTATCCTGTTCTTTTCAATCGCTTTCTCCGGRACATTGACGTTTCTGGAACCGGGCAATGATGTAACCTGGGCTGGTGAGGTTTTACCCATTCTCGGGACCGGACCAGAGGCCCCTTTATGGGTGTCGCTGGCAATCGCTGACTGGGGYGTAAAACTGTCACTGGCGCTGTTCGCACTTGTGCCATTTCGCATCATTGTGAAGCGACTTGTGGCACCGGTTGCGTAAAACCTTTTGACAAACGCTAAATCTATGGCAAGCTACCCCTATCTTTTAACAAACGAAAGGAGGTGGCCAGTGTCCAGAGTGATATTGGAGAGCGGTGTTAGAACAATCAGAGGGATGAAAACCTGACGGCAACCCGAAGGGTTAACARCCTTTGACTGGGCCWAYGCTCTAACTGGCCCGTCTCCTGAAAACTCGAAAGGGCCATCGTTCAGTCGGTGGCCCTTTTTAGTGAAGCGTATTAAGTGGGGTTATGCTCAAGATTAACGAAACCATAACGMTKGAKGACTGGGAGCTKAGCGAGACGTTCACCCGTGCCTCCGGCCCCGGCGGCATGAACGTGAACAAGGTGTCWACGGCGGTGGAACTGCGGTTTGAAGCGGCGCGCTCACCGAACCTGCCGGCGCATTCCAAGAACCGGCTGCGGGTGATTGCYGGRCGCAAATGGACYAARGACGGGGCGCTGGTTATTCAGTGCGAYGAGACRCGWTCRCAGGCGMGSAACCGGGCSATMGCGCGSGAGCGGTTGGTGGAAATGGTGGTGGCGTCRCTGGAGCGGCCGAAACGGCGGGTGAAAACCAAGCCGTCGATGGG